>CAZBFY010000015.1:0-13772 GCA_964491445.1 uncultured Mycoplasma sp. | reverse complement strand
AATTTTTATGTTTTACCATATAAAAAACTCTGAAATCTCTAATTTCAAAGTTTTTAAAAAAATTTGTTATTTTTAATTAATACTTAAAATAGATTTAAAATATCTATACTAAAACATATTACAAAAGAAAATTTCATTACTCTTCTTTGTATAAATTAAGCATCTTTTTATGTATATCAGGCTCTATTATGTTTATAGCTGCAATAGCAGTTTCTAAAGACTTTTTATAATTACCTTTAAAAAATAATTGTCCTGCTACATCAAGACCTTCTTCTATATCTTTATCTACAGGCTTATATCTATTACCATAAATAATAGTCATTTCGCTTAATTTTGCAGTCTTTATCATTTCCTTTGTGGTACTATACAATTTTAAAGAAAGATCTCTTGCGGTATCAACTCTTATATTTAAAGTCTTAATAGTTATAGGAGTCTTTTCAAGCTCTTTTATTATCTCATCAATGGCATCATTTGCCTCTCCTAATTCTACAAAATAATTATTAGAAATAATAGGTAATGGGTTTTTTCTTATTCTTAACTTACACTTTTTTAAAAGCTCAGTTATCTCTTCAAGTTGTTCTCTTGCTCTCATTTCATCATCATGCATACTTCCTAAAGACTTTAAACATAAATTTAAATTTTCTTCTATTGTACTAAAATTATTAGCAAGCTTAGCTATTCTTTCTTTTAATTTTGAATATGGTTGTTTTTTATTTTTTAAGTCTCCTATTATATTATTAAACTCATTATTTGCTTTATATAAATCTTTATTAACAAGTTCTAAGTCATTTAAATCATCGTTATTTAGATTATACATACTTTTTATGTCATCTAACTGATTATAAATATCTGTCACTATTCTGTTTACCTTTTCAAGTTTTACTTTAAATGCTTTAGCAGTCTCATCAAATACCTTTTTAGCTCTTTTTTCCATCTCAAAATCATTTAATAAACCATCTAAATAATCTAAAAATGTCTTAAGTTCAAACATACTATCTTCTAAATTAAGTATTTTTATTCTAGTCTTAATATCATTTAATTTCTTTTGTATTTGAAGTATATTATAGGGAGCTTTCATATATTCAAGAGGATAATCTTTTGCAATTAACTTATCATATGTATCATTTACTTCTTTTAATCTGCTAGGAAGTATCTTATCTGTAAGTAATATTAAATCAGGTAATTCTTCAATTACCACTCCCATATGTGCAATCATTTCATCTAAAACTTTTACAAGTCCTACTACTTCTTCATACTCATTCTGTTGCATAACTTCTTCAAAATCAGTAAAGTTCTTCTCTATATTTTCAAATTGTAGCTCTATATTGGTAACAACATCTCCATATGCTGCTTTATTGTTATTAAGCGTTCTTTCTAGTTCTCTAAATCTTGATTTCAACTTAGTTACAATAGCACGATTTCTCTCTTCGCTCATTGTAACTTCTCTTATCTCATCTAATAAATTATCAGTAGTAACCCTAAGCTTATATATATCCATTTCAAGTAAAGTAACTTTATCTTTAGCATTCTTATAATCTCTAGATTCTATTAAATTATCTACATCTAAAAGCTTATCAGTTATTTCACTATATCTTTCATTTTTAATAATTTCATATCTTTTTTGCCATTCATTATACTTATCACCCAGTTGTTCATTTTTTACAATTACTTTTATCTTATCAAGTTCAGTCATTATAGGAGTAGCTACTATTAAATTACGTTGTCTTTCTAATTCTTCTAATTTATCTCTTAAGTTTTTATACTTTTTTCTTTTATACATTATAAAAAATACTAAACCTAGTATTAAAGCTATTATAATAATTGATGATAGATATAACGTCTTAATATTCATATAATCACCTACTATGATAAGTTTAACATAAATTTTTTTCTTTATAAAGTTAAATAGCAAAAATAGTTAATTTTATGTTATTGTTTACATTTTTTTATTGTAAACTTTTTTACATTACATAATATTAATAAGGAGGATATATGAAAAATAAATATAAAGTTGTAGTGTATGCTATATGTAAAAACGAGGAAAAATTTATTAAAAGATGGTATAACTCTATGAAAGAAGCAGATGAAATATATGTTTTAGATACAGGTTCTAGTGATAATTCTGTTAGTCTTTTAAAAAGTTGTGGTATAAATGTAAAAGAAAAAGTAATAAAACCATGGAGATTTGATATAGCTAGAAATGAATCTTTAAAACTAGTACCAGATGATACTGATATTTGTGTTTGTACTGATATTGATGAAGTATTTAATAAAGGATGGAGAAAAACTCTTGAAGAAAACTGGGATAATTATGATAGAGTAAGATATAATTATAACTGGTTATTTGATAAGGATAATAATCCTGTTATTACTTATTATTTAGATAAAATACATAAAAGATTTGGATATAAATGGATTTATCCTGTTCATGAAATTTTAACTTGTTCTTTTAATGAGAAAGTGAATACTATAGATAATATAGTATTAAACCATTATCCAGATAATAATAAATCTAGAAGTCAGTACTTATCTTTACTAAAAATAGCAGTTAAAGAAAATCCTGAAAGTGATAGGAATATGCATTATCTTGGAAGAGAATATATGCATAATAATCAATATGATTTAGCAATAAAAACATTAAAGAAACATCTTAGTTTAAAGAGTTCTACATGGAAAGAAGAAAGAGCGGCTTCGATGAGATTTATAGCTAGATGTTATTTTAAAAAGAATAATATTACTTCTTCTTTAAAATGGTATAATAAAGCAATAAAAGAAGCACCTCATTTAAGAGATGCTTATGTTGAAAAATGTTTTGTTTTATATGATAGATGTAATTATAATGAAATAATTTATCTTTGTAATTGTGCTTTAGATATAAAAAGTAATAAAAAAGAGTATATAAATGAAATATTTAGTTATGATAATACTATTTATGATTTATTATCTCTTTGTTACTATTATAAAGATAATAAAGATTTAGCTATTTATTATATAGACAAAGCTATTAAGATGAATCCTGATGATAAGAGATTATTAAATAATAAAGTAATATTTGAAGAAAAAGAATAACTACCTTTTACAGTAGTTCAGATTTTTGTAAGAATTTTATTATTTTTATATTTTATTTCTTTCTTATTAAGTATTGTACTAGATATACTAAAAACATTATAAATACTATTACTAATAACCAACATAATATATCTGATACTATTCCGCTTGTATATTTATTTATTACTCCAAATAAAGATGTTGGTATATATCTATTTACAAATGAATTGATATTTATAAATGATATATTGTCTCCTACATAATGTATTAGTCTAAAGAATATCTCTAGTATACCTAATAAGTATGTTATAAATTTTACATCTTTATACATAAATGCTATTGCTATTATCAATATTATTATTATTACTAAGTCCATATTTTCCTCCTTATAGATATTTATTTATAAATTCTGCTACTCCATTTTTGTTATTTGTTTTTGTTATGTAATCAGCTTTTTCTTTTAATTCTTTACAACCATTTTCCATTGCTACTTTTACTCCACATTCTAAAAACATTTCTATATCATTATAATAATCTCCAAAGCATAAGCTATTTTCTTTATTTATATTTAGTTTTTCTAATAGTATTTTTACTGCATTTCCTTTTGTTACTTCTTTATTATTTATATCTATACTATATCTATCTGATGTTTTTTTATCTAGGAAACTACTTGAATAATGGTTTATGGATAAGTTCATATTTTCTATGATTTTTTTTGATTTTGCAATTATTTCTATATCATTTGTTATGAATAGTATTTGTGATATTTGAATGTTTTTTAATTCTTTTTTATTTGTTATTAGTATTGCATTTTCCTTATCTTTTCCTATTAAATATTTATTTATTAGTTTACCATTTATAGTTTTTATTAGAAGTCCTATGTAGTTTTTGTTACAATAGTCCCATATTTTTGATATTTTTTCATATTCTATTTTACTTTGATAAATCCAGTTATTTGTTTTATAGTCATATATTTCTCCACCATTTGAGGATATTATTATGTTTGATGCTAGAGCTTTTTTTGATTTATCTATTGTATGTAAAATATCTCTTCCTGATGTTAATATTACATATATGTTTTTATCTACTAGTTTTTTTATTGCTTTTTTTGTTTTTAATGTTATTCTTTTTCTGTTATTAACTAGGGTTCCATCTATATCTATAAATACTATTTTTATATTATTTAGTTTGTTCATATTCATTACTCCCATAGAAATTATATCATACTGAAATAAAAAACTCTATATTTTATAGAGCCATTTTATGTTTGTTTACATGTAAAAGAAATTCATGAATATTAAGAATGCAAATAGTAAAATTGTAATAATTATACCATTTATTCTATCAGTTTTATTGTCGTTTTTGATGAATCCTGTTGCCATTGCAGTTGTAAGTCCTCCGATTAATCCTCCTATATGGGCAAAGTTATCTATTCCTGTCATTGCAAAACCAAATAATAAGTTTAGTACAATTACGGGTGCTATTTCTCTTACTAAAGTATTTCCTAAGTATACTCTGTAGTTAAATCCAAAGTATAGGAGCGCTCCCATAATACCAAATATTGCCCCACTTGCTCCGACGGATACTGCTCCTTGGTTTAGTAGTATTGATAGCATACTACCAGAGATTCCACTTAATATATAAATTATTAAAAACTTAAACTTTCCAAAGAAACCTTCTGCTTGTGCTCCTAGTATGTATAATGCGTACATATTAAGTGCTATATGTAAGATATTTGCATGTAAAAACATTGAAGTAAATAATCTATAATATTGCCCGTTTTCTGTTACTAATGGTCCATAGTTTGCAAATAAGTTTATTAATGCATCTTGCATATTAAATAATAGTCCTAAGGCGAATATAAATATATTAATTGCTATTAGTGCATATGTCATTATTGGTTTTTTTGGTTTAAATATTTCATCTACTCTTTTTGCTTCTTCTATATTTTTTTGGTTTATATCATCTGTTATTTTTAAGAATAGATTCATTCCTTTTTCTGTAAATTTTAGTTTTTTGTCAATATCTGGAAAATTTTCGTTTAAAAATTCATAATTTTTTATATCTTTTATATTGTTTATTGATACAAAATCAATGTCTCTTTCTTCTTTTAAGTCTACGTTGTCTCCTAGATCTATAAAAATACTAAGTACTGGCATGTTTATATTTAGTGTTTTTCTTTTTATATTTTTTACTATTTTTCTAGTTTTAAATATATCAAAGTCTAGTTGTTCATTATTATGTATATATCCTGAGACTATTCTTACTATTTTATAATTATTATGCATATTTTCTAACCAGATTTCATTTTGGGCTCCATGGAGCACTACTGGACTATAGTTTTGCTCTGTTATAAAGTAATGTAGTAGTTTCATTGTTATTACATCTTTTTTATCGAATTGTTCCATATGATCACCTTCTTTCACTTTTATTGTTTTTTTTCTATTTTCTTTAATTCTTCTTTTTCTAGTTCTTTTATTGATTTTTCTGGAGTTGGCAATTTTTCAGGCATTGTGCCTCCTAATTTTTTAATAGTATCTCTTACTGCTTTTCCTACCTTAAAATGAGTATTTGTTGCTATTAGTTCACTTTCTTCTTGTTGTTTTTCGAGTAATGCTTCAGTTTGTGTTATTCTAAATATATTAGCACCAAGCTCAATACTTCCCATATTATCTAATATATCTTCTCTATATCTTAAACCTTTTCTTTTTGCAATATCATTAGCAGTTTCACCATTGTATAGGCCTTTATAACCTGCATTTGTAAATTTATCAAAGTTTTTTACTCCCTTTTCTTTAGCAATTCTATATAATATTTTGTTGCCATCTTTCGTTTGTTTTCTACGATATAATCTTTTTTCATCTTCAGTTAATTTGCTATATTCTTCTTCACTTAATTCCATTTTTCTGGTTTGTATAGCAAAATAAGTTTGTCCTAATGCAACAGCTTTATATTTCGGATTTGCATTTTGTACTATTAAATAACAAGCATATCTACTTAATTTATAATCTATTATAGTTTTTGTTGAAACTCCTGTTTTTACTATTTTGGTGTTAACACCAAAATTGGCATTTATATTGTTATTACTTTGAGAACAAGCTACTTGTGCTTTTTCTATAACTGCTGAGAAATATCTCCATTCTTTATAACCCAGTATTTCTTGTAATTCTCTTGCTTCCCAATACTCATTTCCTTTTTCATCAATATGTTTAATGTCTTCAAAGGTTTTTTCTTGATTTTCTTTTGAGTTTTTACTTCTTATTTCTGTCTTCATCTTCTGTTTCCTTTCTATATTTGCAAATCTTTAAAAACTAATTTTTTCTTTTAAAAATATTTATACTGTCATATTTAATTTTCCTCTGATTTTTTATTGAGTTCTCTTTTTCTTTTTTCAATGATAAATCTAATTGTTTCTTGGTCATCTTCAGTTAATATATCTTTATATTTATCAAAGAGGATATTAGTCTCATTAAAATTATTGTCATTAACTGTTGTTAAATCATTACTAATAAAACCATCATACACATTTAAGTATTTTGCTATTTTACTAACCATATCTAAATCAGGTGTTCTTATTTGATTTTCCCAACAACTCAACGTAGATTGAGCAACTCCTAAATCTTCTGCCATAATTTTTTGATCTATATTTTTTTTCTTTCTCAGGTATTTTAAATTTTTTGCAAAATAATTAGACATACATGAACCTCCTCCTAATTAAATTATAACACTTATTTTCTATAATGCAATATTTTGTTTACGAAATGCAAAAACACTTAATTATTACATAAAATAATATAATGTTAAAAAGTATGGAGATAACATATAACAGAAAAAGAACTATTTCTAGTTCCTATGCTATTTCTATTATTTTTATTTCATAACTTCCATTTGGACTTTCTACTGATACTATTTCTCCCACTTTATGTCCTAGTAAAGCTTTTGCTATTGGAGATTCATTTGATATCTTACTTTCGAATGGATCTGCTTCTTGACTTCCCACTATTTTGTATTCGTCTAAGTCATCTTCATCATCTACATAAGATATTTTTACTGTGTTTCCTAGTCCTACAGAATCTGTTGATACTTCTTCGATTATGTTTACATTTTCAACAATAGCTTCTAGTTTTTTTATTTTTGCTTCTATCTCTGCTTGTTCATTTCTTGCTGCATCATAATCGGCATTTTCAGAAAGATCTCCTAGTGCTCTTGCTTCTTTTATTGCTATTATATTTTCTGGTCTTTTTGTATTTATTAAATAATCTAATTCTTCTTTTATTTCATCATATCCCTCTTGAGTTAAAAATATTTTTTTTCTCTCAGACATGTTAATCACCCTCTCAATTTAAACTAACTAAAAGAATACTATTTTTTTAAGACTTTGTCAAGGGCCTTATTAAAATTTTACCCTTATCATAGAGTTTTCTGGATACTTATGTTTACTTTTTATTTTTATTATTTGTCTTGGATGTCTAGCACATTCTAATTCTTGTAGATTTTCATCATATATATCAGTAAGTTTTAGTTCGTATTCTTCACCTTTTGGAGTAAATAATACTATTTCATCATCTTTTTTAAAATAGTTTCTTTGCTCTATTACTATCATTTTATTTTCTTCATCATAGTCTTTTACTATACCGAGAAAATCTTGGTTAGATACTTCTTCTCTTTCGCTATAATATTGATCTTTTTCTGTTACATATCCTTTAAAATATTGCGATGTTGATTCTCTGTTTGCTACTCTTGATAGTATTTTGTTTGTTTTGTCTAATAAATCTTTATTAAAGCTATTATTATAATATGCATCTATTAGTTTTCGATAACTACTTATTACTGTTGCTACATAGTAACTACTTCGCATTCTTCCCTCTATTTTTAGTGATTTTACGTTCATTTCTATTAGTTCTGGTATATGACTACTTAGGTTTAAATCTTTAGTTGCTATTGAGTATTTTACATCTCTTTTTTTATCTAAATCAAATACAAATCTACATACTTGAGCACATCCTCCACGATTTGAATCTCTATTTGTAAAATAGTTTGATAAAACACATCTTCCTGAATAGCATGTACACATTGCTCCGTGTAAGAATACTTCTATATCTGTATTTGTTTCGTTTATTATTTCTTTTATTTCATTTTTTGTAACTTCTCTTGCTAGTACTACTCTTTCTACTCCCTTATTCTTCCAGTATTTTACACTTTCTTTATTAGTTGTTGAATTCTGAGTACTTATGTGTACTTTAAGATTAATTTTTTCTTCTTTTATTATATCTATTATTAGTGGATCACTTACTATTATTGCATCTATTTTAAAACTTTCTAGCTTTTTTAAATAGTCTTTTAGCCCTGTTATATCTTCATTATGAAATACTATATTAACTGTTACATATAGTTTTTTATTTAATTTATGAGCATATTCTGATGCTTTTTTTATGTCTTCTAGTGAGAAGTTATTTGCATTTGCTCTTAGGCTATAGTTTTGTCCTCCAATATAACAAGCATCTGCACCATAAAGATATGCTATTTTAAGTTTTTCTAGATCTCCTGCTGGAGATAATAATTCTATCATTTTCTCTTCACCTTATATATTGTTTTTTTATTTAAGAATAATGTACTTGTATTTGATATTAGTTTGTTTATTTCTTCTTCTTTTGTTAATAATTCTTCCTCTGTTATTTCATTATTTATAGCTTTTTCATATATATTTGCTACTTTATTAAATATTTCTTTATCTAGGAATATATCCTCTAGTATTATGTATTTTATACCTATTTCTTTTAGTATATTTATATATTTTATACCATTTAGTACTTCTTTTGTATAGAATTTAGTACATATATCATTTTCTATTACTGGGTATTTGTTATTTTTTTCTATCATGCAGTTTATATCTGTATTATTATTTTGATTTATGTGTTTGAAATAGTTTGATATTAAGCTTCTTTTAGATACTGCCATTAGTTGATAGCCAAATAGGTTAACAAATAGATCTAGGTTTGTATTTTTTGCTATTTCTTTTATTTCTTCGATGGTTATTTCTGATGAAATGACTGTTCCTTTTATATTATCTTTGTTGTAGTAATTTATTGTTTTATAGTTTGTTACCAAGAAGTTTTGATTCCATATAAGTGGTGTTTTTATATTTAGTTTTTTTGCTAAGTTTAATACTGCTAAATCATAGAATAGTATACCTTTTATGTTATAATTATCTATTTGTTTTAGATTTTTTTCTAATACTTTTATATCTTCATTAAATAGGTTTTTATCTATTGATAGGTATATTTCTTTATTTTGATAGTTTTTTAGATTTTCTAGAGTAATTGTATTTTCTAAAATTGATAGGTCTTTTAAACCAAAAAGAAGAGTTTTTGCTCCCTTATAGTTATTGTTTTTATAAATGATTTTCATTATTTTATCCTTCTTTCTGTAACAGATATACCATCTCCTAGGTCATGGAATTTTGTTTTATATTTTATGTTATTGTTTAAAAAGTCAATATATGCTCTTATTTTTTTTACTAGACCTCTTATATTTCTACTTGATATGTCTTTTAAATCTTTTTCTACGTATCCATGGAAACTTAGATTATCTGTTATTATTGTACCGTTTGTATCTAGATTTTTTTCAAAGTGTGAGAAGAATTCTTTGTTCTTACTTTTTGCAGCATCTATTATTATTAGATCAAATTTTTCTTTTAGTTTTACTTCTAGGGCATCGTTATATATTAGTACTATTCTATCTTCTAATCCCATTTTTTTTACGTTTTTTAATGCTTTTATGTATCTGTCTTTATCTTTTTCGATAGTTACAATAGTTACAAAAGGAGATGATAATGCCATCATTATTGCTGAATAGCCTACTGCTGTCCCTATTTCTAGTATTTTTTTTATTCTTTTATTTGCAATATAATCTGTTATAAAATCTATTGTTTCATCTTGCATAATTGGAATATTTTCTTCTAGTGCTTCTTCTTTTATTTCTTTTATATTATCATAAATATTTTCTACCATTCAAACCACAATCCCTTATTTTTTAAATCTAATATTACTTTATTATGTGTTTCATAATCTTTTGTTAAATATACTTTTCCATTTTTGTCTGCTACAAAGTATAAATAATCATGAGAACTTGGCTTTATTGCAGCTTTTATTGATTCAAGTGATGAATTACATATTGGTCCTACTGGAAGTTTTCCCTCCATACCTGCTGCTCTTGTATTGTATCCATTCGGAGTATTAAGTTCTGTTTGCGTTAAATCACTTGTCATGCTTTTTTTTGCTCCATAATAAGTGGTAACATCACTACCTAAACTCATTTTATTATTTAATCTGTTGTAAAAGACTCCTGATATGTCTTTTCTTGATGATGCATCTAGTCCCTCTAGTTCTACTACTGATGCAATTGTTAGTATTTGATGTGCATTATATTTGCTTTTTTCTATATCTTTTTTATATTTACTTAGATTTTTATCCATTCCATCAATCATTTTATTAAATATTTCTTTTACTTCTACATTTTTTGATGAAAAATTATATGAATCTGGAAATAGATATCCTTCTAGTTTATAATATATATTTTTATTTTTTATGTCTTTTGTTATAAACCAATATTTTTTACTTAATTCGTTTATATAGTTTTCATCATTTGAAAGTTTTATTACATCTTCATAAGAATTATTTGTATTCTTTGATATTACTTTTGCTATTTCTCTCATGTTTAATCCTTCTTTAAATGTAATTGTTATTTCATCTTTGTCTGTTCCACCTTTTTTTAGGCAAGTTACTATTTCATTTAATGTCATGTTGCTATTTAGTTTATATTTTGCTGCATATATTTTTTTAGAATCTTTTAGTACTACGTATGCCATAAAGAATTTATCATTTTTTATTAATCCTTCTTTTTCTAGGTTTTTACCAATATCACTTAAGGAATCTCCTTTTGATACTATAAAATCTATTTCTTTTCCTTTAGAAGATACTGGACTTAAAAAATATATAATTAGAATTAATCCTACTATACAAAGTATTAAAACAATACTTAGAAATATGTTGATCTTGTTATAATTATGCTTCTGTTTCTCCATCATTATTACCTTTTATTTCATCTTGTAATACTCTAAGTGCTGTTTCTATTACTTTCCATTCTTTTTCTGTTGTTATTGATTCTAGTTTCATATATTCTCCATCTTGGACTACAATAGAACCATATGCTTTTAAATTACCGTTTTCATCTGTTTCATTATCTGTGTATGCTAGATAGTGTTTTCCTGTTTCTTCGGAATCAAATTCTAGTAGTTTATAAAATGTTTTCTTTTCTCCATTTTCTCCAAAACCTATAAACATATCTTCGCTTAATTCTTCTTTTACATCTTTTATTTGTTCATCTATTACTTTTTTTTCTTGTTCACTCATATTATTTTTCCTTTCTATCTAAATAACTTTTTAATATTATGACTGCTGAGAGTCCGTCTATTACTTTTTTTCTTTTTTTTCTTGAGATGTCTGCATTTATTAAAACTGATTCTGCTAATCTAGTAGATAGTCTTTCATCTTGAAGTATTATTTCTTTATCTATTTTATCTTCTAGTTTTTGTTTAAATTCTTTTGTTTCTTGTGCTCTAAATCCCTCGGAGTTATCCATGTTTTTGGGGTATCCTAATACTAGTTTATCTATTTGTTCTTTTTTGATTATTTCTATAAGTTCTTGTATTAGTTTATTTTCATCTTCATATCTTATGTTTTTATAAAAGGTTGCTATTGTACCAGTTTTATCTGATATAGCAAGTCCTAGGGATTTTTTTCCTAAATCAAGTCCTAAATATCTCATTTTACATCTTTTAAATAATATTTAAGAAGTGCTTCAAGAATTTTTTCTCTTTCTAGTTTTTGTATTTTTTTTCTTGAATCTTTATAACTTGATATATATCCTAAATCACCACTCATTAAGTAGCCTACTATTTGGTTAATTCCGTTATAACCTTTTTCATTTAAAGCATTATTAACGTGTGATAATGTTTCTGTTATCATATAATTTTCGAGTTCCTCAACTCTAAATACCCTTGTATTTGTATTTTCCATAATTCACCTCATTCTTATAACAATTTTATCATCTTTATTTAAAATACGCAAGGAACTTATAAAAAAAAGGAAGACTATCTTAAAATTCTAGTTCTTCCATCTTCTGGTTTATATTCTTTAAATGTTTCTGGATAGTATGCTCCGACTAAATAAGAGCTTTCTAAATCTTTTTCATGTATTATTTTTGCTTTTGTATCTGATATTAAAGTAACAGAAGTATATGTATTTTGAGGATTTATTGTTATATTATCTTTTTCTATTCCTTGTTTTGTTAACATATTAACTATCGCACCTTCTCTATCTATGTTGTATCCTATTATATCTATGGCAGATAAAATAGTTCTTTTAAGAAAACTTCCATTATGTGAATTTATTTTTTTCTTTATATATCCTTTCCATATTTCTGGGTTATTTCTTATTGATTTTGGTTTAAATATTATTTTGTTATGATCCTTTTTTAGGTTAGAACTTATATATACTTTGACATTTTTTATATTAAAATTTGATTCTTTCTTTAGAATATTTAACATATATACTGGTAATCTTTCACCTATTTGAGAAGTGCCGCAATGGCCTAGTACTGTTATTTCGTTTTCTTTATCTTCTAATATAACTACTGGATCATCTGATACTGCGTATCCTATTGCTACTCCTGGATTATCTTTTCTTATTATTGATATGTCATTAAATACTTTTAGTTTTGATAAGCTTTTGTTTTCTTTATACAAACTTTCTGTCATTTCAAAATAATCATCTTTTTTGTTTTCTAAACCACTTGAGGGTATAACTAATTTATCTCCGTTAAAACCATAAAGTTGCCCTAATTTTATCATGTTTTTTTTATACTCTTCTCTCATTTTTTGTACTGATTCTACTTTTTCATGATATTCCATGTTATCAAAGTCTGGTACGTATGTATATAAATAATCTTTAAATTTTATTGGACCATCTAATATATTTGTTTCAAATATTGCTACATCACTTTTATTTTTCATAGTTTATCCCTCTTGTTCTTACTGATTTTTGTTTATTATAGCTTGTTATACCTTTTACTTTTTTTCTTTGAGTTAATAACTTTTCAAAGTCTATTACATTTTCATCACTATTTTTAGTTGTTTCTGAAAAAGTATATGTAGTTGATTCTTCACTTATATATCCTATATCATATATTTTATTTTTGTATTTTAGTTCAAATGTTTTGACTAAAAAAGTATTTCCCTCATAAATAGTAGGCATTATATCATTTTGTTCTGCATAGGCCTCAATTATTCTAAAGAAGTATTCTAATTCTTTTATGTTTTCTATATCTTGGCTGTTGAAAAGATTTCTATTAAACTTATAAAAGTCACTACTAAAGTTCCCTTTGTCTTTTAAAAATTTTTCTACCCATTTCATATATTTGTGATCTATTGTTTTACTCTTATTATTCATAACTTTTCCCCCATTTTTTGTAAATAAAAAACCCTGTTTGGGTTCATTTCAACTTTGGTGACCAGTACGGGATTCGAACCCGTGAATGCTGCCGTGAAAGGGCAGTGTGTTCAACCGCTTCACCAACTGGCCAATTAATAATGGCGCCCCAACTAGGACTCGAACCTAGGACCCCTTGATTAACAGTCAAGTGCTCTAACCGACTGAGCTATTGAG
>CAZBFY010000014.1:0-14557 GCA_964491445.1 uncultured Mycoplasma sp. | reverse complement strand
GTAAATACTTTTTCTAAAATAGGACATTTTAACTTAAAAATCACATTTTTGTCAATTGTTTTTTGTATTTTTTTATTTCATAGAAAAAAGGTAGTGTGTTCTACCTTAATGCTTGTTTTAATGTTTCTAGTTTTTCTTGTTCTTCTTTTAGTTTTTGTTTGTCCATGTTTACTACTTTTTCTGGGGCTTTGTTTATGTAATTTTCGTTTGATAGTAGTTTTTGTCTTTTTTCTATTGATACTTCTAATTTATTTATTTCTGCTTGTAGTAGTTCTTTGTTTATTTCTTTTCCTTTTTGATAGAAGTTTATTGTTATGTATTTTGATTTGTATTGATATTTTTCTCCTTCTTTTGGTGTAAATAGATTTTCTTCTTTTATTTTTAGCATGTTTTTGTATATTGGTTCTAGGTCTTTTGTTGTTTTTATTTCTATTGTTGCTTTGTTCGTTATGTTGTTTTGTATTTTTAGATTTCTTATGTTTGTTATGTCTTGTATTACTTTGTCTATTATTATTTCTTCTTTATATAGACGTTTTTCTTCGTATTTTGGGTATTTACTTATCATTATACTACTTGAGTCTTTTATTGGTAATTTTTGGTAAATTTCTTCTGTTACGTATGGCATGAATGGATGTAGCATTTGTATTGTTTTTGTTAGGACTTCTAATAGCACTTTTTTTGTCGTGTTATCTTGTAGTGATTTTTTTGATAGTTCTATGTAGTTGTCGCAGAAGTCTTCCCAGATGAAGTTATATAATTCTGATGCTGCGTTGTTGAATTCGTATTTTTCCATATTTGTTCTTACGTTTTGTATTGTTTTATTTAGTTTTGTTATTATCCATTTGTCTTCTGGTTTTAGGTTTTCTTTTGTATTTTGGATGTTTTCTATGTTCATTAATACGAATCTTGAGGCATTCCATAGTTTATTTATGAAGTTCCATGTTGATTTTACTTTTTCTTCGTCATATCTTAGGTCCATTCCTGGTGCTGTTGTGGTTGTTAGGAAATATCTTAGGGAGTCTGCTCCATAGTTTTCTATTACGTCCATTGGGTCTACTCCGTTTCCTAATGATTTTGACATTTTTCTTCCTTGTTTATCTCTTATCAACCCATGAATTATGCAGTCTTTGAATGGTCTTTTGTTTGTTAGGTATAGTCCTTGGAATACCATTCTATTTACCCAAAATGGAATTATATCATATCCTGTTACTAAGCAGTTGTTTGGGTAGTATCTTTCTAAATCTTTGGTTTCGTTTGGCCAACCTAGTGTTGAGAATGGCCATAGTGCTGATGAGAACCATGTGTCTAGTACGTCTTCATCTTGTTTCCATCCTTCGCCTTCTGGTTTTATTTTGCCTACGTATATTTCATCATCTTTGTACCATGCTGGTATTCTGTGTCCCCACCAAAGTTGTCTTGATATGCACCAGTCGTATGTTATTTTCATCCAGTGATTCATTATTTTTTCATATCTTTCTGGTACGAAGTTTACTTTTTTTTCTTTGTATTTTTGTGTTTTTAATACTTTGTCTGCGAGTGGTCTCATTTTTACGAACCATTGTTTTGATAGGTATGGTTCTACCATTACTCCAGTTCTTTCTGAATGTCCTACATTATGGGTAATTTCTTCTATTTCTATTAGTAAGTTTTGTTTTTGTAGGTCATTTACTATTTTTTCTCTTGCTGTGAATCTGTCTAGGCCTTCGTATATTCCAGCATTTTTGTTCATTGTTCCGTCTTCGTTTAGGATGTTTATTCTTTCTAGGTTGTGTCTTTCTCCAACTTCAAAGTCATTAGGATCGTGTGCTGGGGTTATTTTTACTACTCCTGTTCCGAAGTTTGGATCTGCATGTTCGTCTGCTATTACTGGTATTTTTTTATTTACTAGTGGTAATATTACGTTTTTACCTATGTAGTTTTTGTATCTTTCGTCTTCTGGAGAAACTGCTACTGCGGTGTCTCCTAGTAGGGTTTCTGGTCTTGTTGTTGCAACTTCTAGGTATTTATCTTCGTTTTCTAGGTAGTATTTTATGTGATAGAATGCTCCTTTTACTTCTTTGTATATTACTTCTTCGTTTGATAGGGCTGTTTTTGCTTCTGGGTCCCAATTTATTATTTTTTCTCCTCTGTAGATTAGGCCTTCATTATATAATTTTATGAATACTTCTTCTACTGCGTTTGAGGCTTCTTCATCTAGGGTAAATCTTTCTTTTGTGTAGTCTAATGATAGTCCTAGTTTTGCCCATTGATTTCTTATGTTTTCTGCATATTCTTCTTTCCAAGCCCATGCTTGTTTTAGAAATCCTTCTCTTCCTAGTTCGTATTTATTTATTCCTTCTTGTTTTAGTTTTGCTACTACTTTGGCTTCGGTTGCTATTGCGGCGTGGTCCATTCCTGGTAACCAAAGTGTGTCGTATCCGTCCATTCTTTTATATCTTATTATTATATCTTGTATTGTTGTATCCCAAGCATGTCCTAGGTGTAATTTTCCTGTTACATTTGGTGGTGGTAGTACTATTGAGAATGGTTTTTTTGTGATATCTCCACTTTCAAAGTATTTGCTTTCTAGCCATTTATTATATTTTCCTTCTTCTACTTTTTTATGATTATATTTTGTTTCTAACATTTTATCATCTCCTTAAGCTTTTTTATAAAAAAACGACTACATATCCAAAGGACGATGTAATCGTGGTACCACCTTAATTTGTAACTTTTGTTACCTTATTTGTATGTAACGTATACTTACGGATTATTTTACTTTTATTTCTAATAATCAACTCTAAAGCTACATTCGGTTACTTTGTATATTAGTTTACACCTTTCACTAACTCTCTTTAATACTTGGTAACTTACTCCTCTTTTTCTTTGTTTTTATAGATTATTTGCCATTGTTGCTATTTCTCCTGCTACTAGGAAAATGACCATTAATATGACAAAGGCTAGTATTAGGAATGCCATTAGGCCCCATCCATGATTATTTAGTTTCATGTTACACCTCTTTTAAGTCTTTTATACATGATATGGCAGCGAGTGCTCCATCTGAGGTTGCTGTTACTATTTGATATGCTTCTTTTTTTACTATATCTCCTGCTGCGTATATTCCTTTGATGGATGTTCTTTTTTCGCTATCTACTTTAATATAACCTTTTTCATCTAAAATTTCAAGGTTTTTTAGGAATTTTGTTGCTGGTTCGTATCCTATGAAGATAAAACATGCTTTTGTTTTTAGTTTTTGATTTGTATTTAATGTAATTGATTCTAGTATTCCGTCTTTTTCGTTAAAGCTTTCTACTGTACTATTGTATATTATTTTTATGTTGTTTTTTTGTTTTATTCTATCTATTAGAATTTCGTCTCCTTTTAGGGTATCTTTTCTATTTATTATTGTTACTGTTTTACATATATTTGATAGGTATAGTGATTCTTCTAGGGCACTATTGCCTGCTCCTACTATTGAGATGTCTTGGTTTTTGTATAGTGCTCCATCACAGAGTGAGCAAAAGCTTATTCCTTTGCCTTCTAGTGTTTTTGAGTTTGTGCTGTTTAGTTTTTTTGGACTTCTTCCTATTGCTAGTATTATGTGATTTACCTCGATGGTTTCGTTGTTTTTTAGTGTTATTATTTTTGTATTTTCTTTTAGTGTTATGTTTGTTACTTCTTGGAATATTTGTTTTATGTTTAAGTTTTCTATTTGTTCATAGAATTTCATTGCAAGATCTGGTCCTTGTATTTTTGTATATCCTGGATAATTTTCTATTTCTGATGATTTATTTAGTTGTCCTCCGGGCATTTCTTTTTCTATTATAACGCAGTTTATGTTTGCTCTTTTTAGGTAAATTGCTGCAGTGATTCCTGCTGGTCCTGCTCCTACTATGGCTACTTCATATTTATTTTTCATTGTTCTTGTGTCCTTTCTTTTAATCTATTTATTCTTGTATCTTTCTTTTTCCTAAGTAATAGATATAGTCCTATTAGGAATAGTATTATTGAAACTAGTTGTGCTACTTTTATGTTTCCTAACATTAATGAATCTGTTCTTAGGCTTTCTATTAAGAATCTTATGAATGAATACCACATGAAGTATATTCCTGTTAGTTTTCCTGGTTTTAGGTTTAGTTTTTTTCTTAAGACTATTAGGAATATGAAACCTAGGAAGTCCCAGACTGATTCGTAGTAAAATGTTGGGTGATAGTATTTTCCGTCTATGTTCATTCCATTTATTATGAAATTTGGTATGTTTAGGTTTTCTAGAGTTTCTTTTGCGACTTCTGGTCCATGGGCTTCGCTATTGAAGAAGTTTCCCCATCTTCCTATTGCTTGGGCTAGGATTAAAGATGGTGCTGCTAAATCTAGTAGTTTTAGACAGTTTTTTTTATGTTTTTTTGAGTAATATATGAACCATATTATGCCTGTTATTATGGCTCCATGGATAGCTAGACCTCCATTCCATATTTCTATTATTTGAATTGGATCTTGGAGATAATAGTCTAAGTTAAATAGTACATAGTAAATTCTTGCTCCTAGTATTCCTAGAATTGCTCCATAAAATATTAAGTTGGTTATAAATTGTTCTTCGTATCCTTGTTTTTTTGCTGATTTTAAAAATATATATGAGCCTGTAAGTATTGCTATTAGCATTGTTATGGAGTACCAATATATTGATATTGGCCCTAATTCTATTAATACTGGATTCATGTTATTCCTCCTTATTTTTTGTTTAGGACTTTATTTAGGTAAATTCCTGTGTATGATTCTTTTACTTTTGCTACTTGTTCTGGTGTTCCTTTTGCTATTATTTCTCCGCCTTTATCTCCACCTTCTGGTCCTAAGTCGATTATGTAGTCTGCTACTTTTATCATGTCTAGGTTGTGTTCTATAACTATTACACTATCTTTATTATCTACTATTTTTTCTATTATTGCAAGGAGCTTTTTGATGTCGTGTGAATGTAGTCCTGTTGTTGGTTCATCCATTACAAATAGTGTTTTTCCTGTTGGTTTTTTTTGTAGTTCTTTTGCTAGTTTTACTCGTGATGCTTCTCCTCCGGATAGTGTTGGTGCTGGTTGTCCTAGTTTTATGTATCCTAGTCCTACGTCTTCTAGTACTTTTAGTTTTCTTTTTATTTTTGGTATTTTTTCAAAGAATTGTATGGCTTCTGATACTCTCATATCTAGTACTTCGTAGATGTTTTTGTCTTTGAATTTTATTTTTAAACTTTCTGTGTTGTATCTTGCTCCTTTACATATTTCGCATGGTACGTATACATCTGGTAAAAAGTGCATTTCTATTTTTTTGACTCCGTCTCCACGACATGCTTCACATCTTCCTCCTTTTACATTGAATGAGAATCTGCTTTTGTCATATCCTAGCATTTTGGCTTCTTTGGTTTCTGAGAATATTTCTCTTATGTCATCAAATACTCCGGTATAAGTAGCTGGGTTTGATCTCGGGGTTCTTCCTATTGGATTTTGTGAGATATGTACTATTTTGTCTATGTTTTCTAGTCCTTTTACTTGTTTGTATGCTCCTGGTTTTTCTTTTGAGTCGTAGATGTTTTTGTATAGTATTCTTGTTAGTATTTGATTTATTAGAGTACTTTTTCCTGAGCCTGATACTCCAGTTATACAAGTGAATGTTCCTAGTGGAAACTTTACATTTATGTTTTTTAGGTTGTTTTCTTTTGCTCCTTTTAGTTCTAAGTATTTCCCTGTTCCTTTTCTTCTTGTTTTTGGAACTTCAATACATTCTTTGCCACTTAAATATCGTCCTGTAAGACTATTTTCGTCATTTGCGACTTCTTCTGGGGTTCCTTGGGATACTATTTGTCCTCCATGTTCTCCGGCTTGTGGTCCTACATCTACTAGATAGTCGCATTTTTTCATTGTATCTGTGTCGTGTTCTACTACTATTAGGGTATTACCTAGGTCTCTCATGCTTAGCATTGTATTTATTAGTCTGTCGTTGTCTCTTTGATGTAATCCTATGCTTGGTTCATCTAGTACGTATAAAACTCCGGTTAGTCTTGTTCCTACCTGGGTTGCTAGTCTTATTCTTTGAGCTTCTCCTCCTGATAGAGTTCCGGCATTTCTACTTAGTGTTAGGTAATCTAAGCCTACGTTTATTAGGAAACTTAGTCTATCTTTTATTTCTGTTACTATTACTTTTGATATTTCTTGTTTTTCTTCTGTTAGTTTTAGATTACTTATGAACTCGTGTAGTTTTTTGATGCTTAGTTGTGTTACTTCGTATATGTTTTTTCCGTTTATTAGTACTGATAGGACTTCTTTTTTTAGTCTTGCTCCTTTACATGTTGGGCATTCTAGTTCTACCATGTATCTTTCTAACCATTCTCGTATCCATGTGCTGCTTGTTTCCATGTAACGTCTTTCTAGGTTTGTTATTATTCCTTCGAAAGTTCCATAGTTGTCTGATAGGTGCCCGTTTTTGCTTCTATAATGAAAGTGAATTAGTTCATTTGTTCCGTATAATATCATATCTAGTTCTTTTTTGCTTAAATCTTTTATTTTTTTGTTTAAATCTATGTTATAGTGGTCGCAGAAGTTTTGTAGTTTTAGGAAATTTATGTTTTCTATATCGTCTCCGAATGGGACAATACCTCCTTCTTTGATGGTTTTATTTTTATCTGGTATTACTAGGTCTTTGTCCATAACTAGTTTAACTCCTAATCCTTTGCAGTCGGGACATGCTCCATATGGAGCGTTGAAACTGAATGTTCTTGGTTCTAATTCATTTAATGAGAAGTTACAGTGTGGACAAGAAAAGTTTTCTGAGAATACTTGTTTTTCTTTTCCTTTTATTTCTACGAATACTTTTCCTTTTGATAATTTTGCTCCGGTTTCTAATGATTCGTATAGTCTTGATTTTATTCCTTCTTTTATGATTAATCTATCTATTATTACTTCTATGTTGTGTTTTTTATTTTTTTCCAATTCTATGTCTTCACTTAAATCATATTCTTTTTCATCTATATTTACTCTTACATATCCATTTTTTCTTAGATCTTCTAATAGGTCTTTATGGGTTCCTTTTTTACCTTCGATTATTGGTGAGGATATTATTATTTTTGTTTGTTCTTCTAGTTCTAGTATTTTATTTGTCATTTCTTCGATGCTTTGACTTTTTATTGGGATGTTATGTTCTGGACAGTATGGAGTTCCTACTTTTGAGAATAGTAGTCTTAGGTGGTCATATATTTCTGTTACTGTCCCTACTGTTGAACGTGGATTTTTGTTTGTTGTTTTTTGATCTATTGATATTGCAGGTGATAAGCCTTCGATTACATCTACATCTGGTTTTTCTGTTCCTCCTAGAAATTGTCTTGCGTATGCTGATAGGCTTTCTAGGTATCTTCTTTCTCCTTCTTTGTATATTGTATCAAATGCTAGTGATGATTTTCCTGATCCTGATACTCCGGTCATTACTATAAATTTGTTTTTTGGTAGTTCTAAAGAAACGTTTTTTAAATTATTTTCTCTTGCTCCTTTTATTATTATTTTTTCCATGGTTTCACTCCTTTTATATTTTGTTATTATACCATTATTTTATACTTTTGTACTTGGTAATTTTTGTTTGTTTTTAATATATCATAGCAAACATTTGTTTGTCAATAAAGATGGGTTATTTTTAGTATTTTGTTTCTTTTTGTTTCTTTGATACAACATTGTGTAAAATTCTATACAAACAAAAAAAGTCCTAGTGGACTAATTTTTTCTTTTTAATAACTATTACTGTGCCTAGTAATAGTGCTAATGGCACTGCATATTTAATGTAGTCATTTATACCTGTTTCTGGGTTTACTGTTGTTTGTATGTCTTCTTCTGTTTGCGTTGTATTTGCACTTGAAACTTTTTGAGTGTTTGTTTTTTTGTTGCTTTCTGTATTTATTTTGTTTTCTTCTTCACTTTCTGAATATATGCTATCTATTAGCCCTGATATATAATCTAGTACTTCATTCGTATCGGTTAAAGGTTCTAGTGTTGTTTGGTCTTTCGCTTTATATATAGCATTCATTGAATCTGCTTCTGTCTTTCCATTATATTCTACTACTACAAATATTTCTACAAAATATCCTTTTCCAGTTTCTAGATTTTGAAAAACAAATTTATTATTTTCTAGTTTTTTCCAATCACTTGGAACATTTAACTCTCCATTTTCTTTCATAAAGTTTTCTGTATTTGTTTTGTATGTTGTTATTAATTTTCCTTGTTCTTCTGTATAAACACCTTTTTTTACAGCTTCTTCATACTTTTGAAAATCTTCATCTGTCATTTTTGTATATTTATAATATAATTTATCTTTTTGAATAAAATTAAAACTTCCCATTTCTTTGTTATTATCTAGTGCAGTAAAAATAGTTTTTATATCTTCTACTACCTTTTTTGCATCTTCTTTACTTTGATTTTCTGTTGCATACACATTTCCTATTAGAAATACTGAACATATTATTGTAAAAATTATAAATATCTTTTTCATTTTTTCACCTTTACTTTCTTAGGCTCATTGTAACATTTCTTTTTTAATTCTTCTAGTTTTTTTTAGATATTTATTTAAAGTTTACATTATTTCGTAAAGTATGTATTTTAATTAAAAATATTTGATATTTTTGCCTATTATATCTCCATAGTTTATTTTTGTTTCCATATTTTGTTTTGATGCGAATAGTATGTCTCTATCTATTGTTATTTTATCTTTTTGGAATAACAGTATTATTGTTGAACCTCCGAATGTGAAATATCCTTTTTCTTCATATTTTTTTAGGCTTTTTTTGTCTGTATTGTGAATTTTACCTACGTTTAGAGCTCCGACTTCTATTTGATATACTATTCCGAAGTTTTCTGTTTTTAGTTTTGTTACTTCTCTTTGGTTTTCAGTAAATACTTTGTATCTTTCATAACTTATTGGATTTACTGTATGAAGTTTTCCTTTTATTTTTTTTGTATTTATTATTTTTTGATTATCAAATGCATGATATCTATGGTAGTCATCTACCGATAATCTAAATACGAGGCATAAACCTCCTTCTAGGGTTTTATCTTTTTGTTTTATTAGGTTTTCTATCGAGTATTTTGTGTTTTTAACATTTATTGTTAATTCTTTGTCTATTTTGTATATCATTAGTTTTGAGGTGCATGGAGATATTAACTGTTTTTTGTTAATATCTCTGTTTGGTGTTTGGTTTTTAACTTTTCTTGTGAAAAAGTCTTGGAATGATTTGTATTTTTCATCTTGATAGAGTGTCATGTCTATGTTATTCTTTTTTATAAATTTTTTAATATATAATTTTGATATTTTACTGTTTGTTATTTTTTCTGATGGTTTTGAAAATAGTGGTTTTGTTATTATTTTTAGTATTAATCTTCCTGGTATTGTTTTATACAAAAATATTAAAGATTTTTGTTCTTTAATATCCATTATTTCTTTAGTATTTCTATTGTAATATTTCATTTTGCTAAAAGATATAGTACTACTGAAAGTAGGACTCCTCCGCATACGAAGAAATAAATTACTCCGGATGTTGGTTTTCTTAGTTTGAAGTTTAATACATATAATATTGATATAAATAGCATTGTTAGTGTATATATTATGGCAAATTCTGGTCCTGCGGTTAGGTGTTTTGCAATATATACAACTGGAAATATTATGGCACTTGCTGTTACTGGAAGACCACTATAGTATTTTACTGGACCATCTTTTCCTTTTTCGTCTGCTACTACATTAAAATATCCTAATCTTATTACTCCTCCTAGGGTAAACATGGCAAATATTATTATGTTATACCAATTTGTGTATCCTAGTCCATAGAATATTGTTATTGGTAAGAATATAAATGATACCATGTCTGCTAGAGAATCTATTTGAATTCCAAAACTTTTTTCTTTATTTGTTCTTTTGCACTTTCTTGCTACTTTTCCGTCAAATGCATCACATATTCCTGATATTACTAAGCATATTAAGGCATAAGTTATTTTGTGATTAAATGCTAGGAACATTCCTATTGTTCCGCTTATTACTCCTAGATATGTTATGAATACTGATTTGCTATAGTAACCGATTATTAGGTTTTCTGTTTCTTCTTTTTTTACTTTTTTAAACATGTTTTCACTCCTACAATATTATGTTGTTTTCTTGGTCGAATTTTACATCTAAGTATTTTTTACTTGATAGATAATCACACATATGAACGAAGAATTCATATTTGTTTTTTGGTTTTGGTAGAGCTATGTTACTGTAACTGTTTGTGTTCCATTGGCCCATATGTGATGAAATCATTTTCTTTAACAATTCTATTTCTTGTTTTTTGAACGTTATTTTGTCTTTGTTTTCTTCTATGAAAGATGCTGCTAGTAATGGATGATCAAATCTTGTGTATTTTTCTTCTATTTTTCCTAGTTTTTGTGTATCATGGAATAGTATTGCTATTAAGATTAAATCTTTTTCATTATCTGTGAAGCCATTACTCATGTATTCTATGTCTAAAATATCTTTTGCTATTTTTAGTGCTACTTTTGTGTGTCTTACTAACCCTTGTTTTCCTTGTGAAAATGATGGATGATATTTTCCAGTTGATGATGCTGGTACTTCGAAAAAGTAATCTGGCACTAATTCTAGTAATTTTTTTGCATTTTCTTTGTAATTTTCATTATTTATATAATTTAATTCTGTTTTAAACATTTCTATTTTATTCATACTACACCTCTGTTTTAATTTTATCATATTTGTTAAACTTTTTAAATGATTAATTTTCTTGAGTTTCGGTATTTTTCTTTTTATTATTTATATCTATTACTTTTATTATCATACTTTTAACAAATCTATAATTGTTTAGTGTAAATACTAGTTTTAACTTTATTTTCTGGCAACTTTAAAAATTTTTATCGAAACTCAAATTAATTTTTTATGTCTTATTCTATTTTATTTATTAATTCTTTGATTTTATCGTTGTATTCGAATCTATAGTGGTCTGTTACTTTCATTTCTGTTTTTTCTAGTCTATCTTCTTCTTTTTGTTTTTGTGTTTCATCTCTATTTTGTATTAAGTATGGTACGCCATTTTTGTTATATTTATCTGATGTCATTGCTATGTGTGCTCCACTATCAAATACTAGGATATCTCCGGGCATAAATTCTCCGATATTGTATATGTCTGGATCTAGTATTTTTGCATATCTATAGAAGAATGTATCTTGGTTTCCTACTCTTCTAAAGTCTATGTTTTCGTCTTCTACTTCTAAGTTGTATAGGTTTTTATCTTTTGTATCTTGTATATCTTGATTTATCATGTCTTTTAGGTTGTATCCTGCATTTTCTAGGGCGTACCAAATTAGGTCTGTACATACTCCTTCTTTTTCTACTTCTGGGTAACCACCGGCATAGTATTTACTTATGTATTGGGGGTTCCATTTAGCAAATTTTTTTTCACCATTTAGTATATCTGTATAATCATCTACTTGGTTTTTGTTATAATCTGTTTTACTTTTTTCTCTTATGTATCCAAAATCTGATATATTGTAGCATTCTTTTTTTTGGTCTTTTGGTTCTAGTTTTTCGTTATATACCATATAATAATCTAATACTGATACTAATAGTGTTGTTAAGATTATTCCTAGTATGATTATACCTGTTACTTTTATTTTCTTTTTTACTCTTTTTTTTCTTTTGGCCATTTATAACTCCTATTTAATTTTTAATTCTAATAGTATATCTCTTAACTCTGTTGCTCTTTCAAAGTCTAGATTTTTTGCTGCTTCTCTCATTTCTTGTTCTAGTTTTTCTATACTTTGTATGTTTATTATATCACTTTTTTTGGTTTTTGTTATTGTTTCTATTGTTTTTTCATCTTCGTTTGTTATTGTTTCTTTTATTTCTTTTATTATTGTTTTTGGAGTTATATTATGTTCTTTGTTGTAGTTTTCTTGTATTTTTCTTCTTCTTTTGGTTTCTTCTATGGCTATTTTCATACTTTTTGTTATTTCGTCTGCGTACATTATTACGTGTCCGTTTGCATTTCTTGCACATCTTCCTATTGTTTGTATTAGACTTCTTTCGCTTCTTAGGAATCCTTCTTTGTCGGCATCTAGTATTGCTATTAAACTTACTTCTGGAATGTCTAATCCTTCTCTTAAAAGGTTTATTCCTACGATACAGTCGTATTTTCCTGTTCGTAATTCTTTTATTATTTTTAGTCTTTCTAGGGTTTTTATTTCTGAGTGTAGATAAGCTACTTTTATGTCTAGTTCTTTTAGGTATTTTGTTAATTCTTCACTCATTCTTATTGTTAGTGTTGTTATTAGTACTCTTTCGTTTTGTTTTGATCTTTGTTTTATTTCTCCTACTAGGTTATCTATTTGGCCTTCTGTTTTTCTTATTTCTATTGTTGGGTCTAGTAAGCCTGTTGGTCTTATTATTTGGTCTACTTTGTTTTCTTCTAATTCTAATTCATAGTCTCCTGGAGTTGCTGATACGTAGATTACTTGGTTTATCTTTTTTTCAAATTCTTCAAACTTTAGTGGTCTGTTATCTAGGGCACTTGGTAGTCTGAAACCGTATTCTACTAGGTTTTGTTTTCTTGCTCTATCCCCGTTATACATTGCTTTTACTTGTGGCAGTGTTACGTGAGATTCATCTATTATCATAAGATAATCTTTTTTAAAGAAGTCCATTAGGGTTGTTGGGGTTTCTCCTTCTTTTCTTCCACTTAAGTGTCTTGAATAGTTTTCTACTCCAATACAAAAACCTGTTTCTGTTAGCATTTCTATGTCGTAGTTTGTTCTTTGCTCTAGGCGTTCTGCTTCTAGGAGTTTATTTTGATTTCTTAAAGTTTCTAGTCTTTCTTCTAGTTCTTTTTTTATTCTTTTTATGGCTTCTTCTAGTTTTTCTTTACTTGTTACGAAGTGACTTGCGGGGAATATTGTTATATTTTTTATTTGTTTTTGTACTTTTCCTGTTAGGGTGTCTATTTCTGATATTTTATCTATTTCATCACCAAAAAATTCTATTCTTATTCCATTTTTGTTTTCTGATGTGGGAATTATTTCTAGGACGTCTCCTCTTGCTCTGAAGGTTCCTCTTTTGAAGTCTAATTCGTTTCTGTCATAGTGCATTTCTATTAGTTGCTTCATTATGTCATTTCTTTCTTTAGTTTCTCCTAGACTTAGGGTTATGGTATTTTTTTTGTATTCTTCTACTTCTCCGATTCCGTATATACATGATACCGATGCTACTACTATGACGTCTTCTCTTGATAGTAAGGCACTTGTTGCGGCGTGTCTTAACTGGTCTATTTCGTCATTTATTGAGGAGTCTTTTTCTATGTATGTGTCTGTTCCTGGTATATATGCTTCTGGTTGGTAGTAGTCATAATATGAAACAAAATATTCTACTCTGTTTTCTGGAAATAGTTCTTTTAATTCTGAGTATAGTTGTCCTGCTAGGGTTTTATTATGTGCTAAAACTAGGGTTTGTTTACCTGTTTCTTTTATTACGTTTGCTATTGTGAATGTTTTTCCTGTTCCTGTTGCTCCTAGTAGTACTTGATGTTTTTTGTTTTCATTTAATCCTGTTACTAATTTTTCTATTGCGTTTGGTTGATCTCCGGATGGGGTGTATTTTGATTTTAGTTTAAACATATTTTTGACTCCTTTTTTGGTTAATATATACTTATTCTTTGTTTTTTATAGCACGATATAGCTAATTATATTGCACGAACATTTGTTTGTCAATATGTTTGGTGTTTTATTTGCTTTAAAAACTTATTTTTTTGGGTGTTTTTCTATTTTATTAATATAAAAAGTAGTTTTTGTTTTATGATAACATTTGTTGTTAAGTATTTAAGTATTTTTATTACATTTTTAATAGGCTTTTCTTTTTATAATAAAAAGCTATCTTGTGATAACTTTTATTCTTCTATTAATCCATAGTCCCCATGTTTTCTTTTATAGATTACTGACATTTTATTTGTATCTATGTTTTTAAACATATAGAAATCATGGTTTAGTAGTTCCATTTGTAGAATTGCTTCTTCTTCATCCATTGGTTTTAATTCAATGGTTTTTCTTTTTACTATTTTATCTTGGTTTTCTTCTTCTGGTTCAAATTCTAAAATAAAATCAGATTTTTCTTTGTTTTTTCTGTTTGATAATCTTGTTTTATTCTTTTTTATTTGTCTTTCTAATTTATCTATTCCAGTGTCTACTATTGCATAGAAATCATGTCCTTCTTCTTCTACTCTTAGTGTACAGTTTTTAAGAGGTATAGTTACTTCAATCACTTGTTTAGGTCCATATACTTTAAATAGTAATGTTCCTGTTACTGTTTCGCTTTCTTCAAGATATTTGTTTAATTTTTGAAGTTTTTCTTCTGCATAATTTTTCATTGCTTCAGTTATATTTGTTTTTTCTCCACGAATATTTAATTCCATATTTATCATCCTCCTAGATATAGTTTAACATATTTTGCAAAAAAATAAAACTACATTTATGGTAGTTGGGTGTAAAAAATTTTTAGGGGTAAAATAGTAGTTACGACATACTTTTAAAGT
>CAZBFY010000013.1:0-14557 GCA_964491445.1 uncultured Mycoplasma sp. | reverse complement strand
AGTTAAGTAGATTAGAGAAGTTAATGCTTGTATTTAATGAAAACGATGAAGATAAGTTACTTAACTTAAGTAAAGGAGATAGAATAATGGAAGAGTATATAAAAGATGCAATAGATGCAAGTAGTGAAGATGAAGTAATAGGGTTATATGATAAAGAGTTACATGAAGAAAAGCTAAGACTAAGTGAAATAGCAGAAGCTAAACAGGCTGGTATAAAAGATGGAATAAAACAAGGTGCTTATCAAAAAGCATTAGAAACCGCTAAGAATATGTTAAAAAAGAATATAGATACTGAAACTATATCAGAATGCACAGGGCTTACAAAAGAAGAAATAGAAGACTTAAAATAGCTACTTAATAGTAGTTATTTTATTATACTTTAAAATCTTTACTACTTACCTTAGAACCACTACTAGATACTACGTAAAAACTCTGTATCAGAGTTTAATGGTATAGGAGATAGTTCTTCTAGTACCCCATATTAGTTAACACAAAACTAACTTTATAATTTTTAATATTGAATAATTAAAATTATATAGATATTTGAAAGAAAATATTTATATAAAGTAACAATAAATTTATCTAAAAGTCTTATTTTATATAGCTTATATTAGTTCTTGTAAAAAAAGTATAAAAAAGTGTAATTTTATATGATTTTAAAATTTGATGTGTTTTAACAATAATTTTATACTTAAATATAAAATTTTCCTTAGGAAATTTATAATTTTCTTCTTAAAATACTATCTTAAATGTAAAAATAAGTCATTTTACATAGATTCTTTTATGTAGTATAGTGTCATTCGAGGAGGAAATTATATGAATAAAAGAATCAAAATTTTAGTAATTAGTTTAGTATTTTTATTAATTTCTTTAGTAAGTTTTAATGTAAATGCAGAAACTTATAATGGAAGACTTTATGAACTTTATCATCCAGATTCTGGTTTTACTGTTTTTGCAGAGGAAGATAATCGAAATATGGATTATAATAGTTGGATAATTAAATCTACTATTGATAGTAGAATCTATTACTGTATTGATCCTGCTATACCTCTAGAGGGTGCTCTTAAAGGTTCTCATAGGTATATAAAAGGTAAATATAACATTATTAATTCTTCTAAGTTCACTGAATCAAAGTATGAAAAAGTACGTAATCTAGCTTTTTATGGTTATAGTTATAAAGATGATAAGTATAATCATACTGATAAAAAATGGTATGGAATAACACAAGTAATGATATGGAGAGTTATGAGGCCAGATCTTAATTGGACTTTTAAATCAAATAGAGAAGCTACACCTAGTAAAACTTTGTATTCAAAAGAAGTAAAAGAAATGGAAACTTTAATAAAAAATCATGATAAAGTATCTAGTTTTTCAGATAAAAAATTTAATATTTTACTAGGAGAAGAACTAACTATTAAAGATACTAATAAAGTATTATCGAATTTTTCTTTAACAAGTATTTCTAGTAATTTAACTATTAAAAAAAATGACAACGAAATGGTTATAAAAGCTAATAAGCAAGGAACATCTACTATCTATCTTTCAAGAAAAACACATACTAATAAAACATTTGCATTTTTAAAAGGAGATAATTATCAAGATATAATTGCTATGGGAATTGAAGATCTTCCTAACTTTAACTTTAAAGTCACAGTAACTGGAGGTACTTTAAACTTAGAGAAATTGGACTTTGATAGCAAAACAAATACTCCATCAGGAGAAGCTTCTTTATCATCAGCAGAATATAAAATATATAACGAAAAAGGCGAACTTGTAAAGACAATAACTACAGATAAACAAGGTAAATCAAGTATTATCTTAGACTATGGAAAATATACCCTAAAAGAAAGTAAAGCTCCACAAGGTTATAATCTTGATGAAAAAGAGTATAATTTTGAACTAAATAAAGATAATACAGTTAAAGACATTAAAGTATATGATGAAGTTATAAAAGGACAAATTATTATAACAAAGACTAAAGGAGGAACTGGTGAAAAATATACAAAAGAAGAGGGAGCAGTCTTTGAAATATATAACAGTAATAACGATTTAATAGATACTTTAACTACTAATGAAGAGGGTATAATATCTACTTATTTACCTTATGGTAATTACAAAATAAAACAAATTAAAGGAAAAGATGGTTATGTTATATCAGAAGAAAAAGAAGTAAGTATAAAACTTCCAAAAACATATGAAATTAATATAAAAAATAAAAAATTATCAAGACTAGAAATAACTAAAAAAGATATTGATACAAAAGAGAAAATAAGTGATACTATCTTTGAAATATATAATAGCAATAATGAAAAAATATTTGAAGGTAGTACTAATAAAGATGGAAAACTTATAGTAGAAGGCCTTCTTATTGATAAGTATTATATAAAAGAGAAAAAAGCTTCTAAATACTATATAGACTCTAAAGATATTTATTACTTTGAAATTACAGATAATGGTAAAATAGAAAAACTAAATATTTTCAATAAAAGAAAAACAGGTAATTTAGTATTTTATAAAATAGATAGTATTACTGGTAAAAAATTATCTAATTCTTATATAAAGATTGTTTCACAAGATACTAATGAAATAGTTTATAAAGGTAAAACTGATTCAAATGGTTATATAAGAGTAAATAATTTAAGAGCAGGAACCTACTGTATTTCTGAAGAAAAAGCTCCTTTAGGATACCAATTAACTAATGATAAAAAATGTTTTGAAATAGATAGAGATAAAGAAGAAATAAGCGTTAGCATGACTAATGATAAATTAGTAAAAGTTCCTAATACGTTTAAAAATGAAACTAAAGTTTATATCATAATAGGTATTTGTCTTATAGTATTTAGTTTAGTATATATTATTTATGTTAAACATAAGAAATAAAATTATATTTGCTTTAGTTTTAGGTTTTATAGGTCTTCTTATAATTATTATAGAGTTTTCTATTGATATAGTTTATGACTTAAAAGAAGATGTAAAAGTTAATAGTTTTTTAGAAAATAGTTATAATAATGTTCTTTTGAGAAATGAAAAAACTAATAATAGAACATCAAAAGATTATATTGGAGTTTTAGAAATACCTAGTATTAAAGTAAAAAAAGGGATATATTCTTTAGATAGTAAGTTTAATTCTGTTGCAAATGGTATTGAGTTATTAAGTCCAGTAGTTTTTCCTAACAAAGATAAAAGTATAGTTATTTTAGCTTCCCATAGTGGTAATTCAAAAGTTTCTTATTTTAAAAGATTAATTGAGTTAAAAGAAAGTGATATTATAAATTTTTATTATATGAATTATAAATATAAGTATGAAGTTGTTAAATGTTTAAAAAGAGATAAAAATGGTTATATTGCTATTAATGATTTTAAATATGATAAGGTTATTGTTCTAACTACTTGTAAGGATGATGAACTTGATAAGCAGTTTACTTGCTATGGAAAACTTGTTAGTTAAAGTATTCTATGGTATAATTTGTTACAAGGAGTGATAAATATGAGTGGACATTCAAAATGGTCGACAATAAAAAGAAAGAAAGGTCTTATAGATGCCGAAAGAGGAAAAGTATTCCAAAAACTTGCTAAAGAAATTTATGTAGCAGCCAAAAATGGTGATTCTAATATTGAGAGTAATTCTTCTCTTAGAATGATTGTAGATAAAGCTAAAGCTGCAAATATGCCTAAAGATAGAATACAAGCTGCTATTGATAAAGCAAGTAAAAGTGCTGGGGGAGAAGACTATGAATTTGTAAGATATGAAGGATATGGTCCTAATGGTGTTGCTATTATGGTAGACTGTTTAACTGATAACAGAAATAGAACAGCCTCAATGGTAAGAAGCACTTTTACAAAAAGAGGAGGTAACTTAGGAACAGATGGTTCAGTAAGCTATATGTTTGAAAGAAAAGGTATTATAGTTATACCAAATTCTTATGATGAAGATAATCTTATGAATATAGCACTTGAAAATGATGCTCTTGATTTTACTGTAAATGATGATAGTTATGAAATATGTACTACTTTTGAAGATTTTATAAAAATGAATAAAGCTTTAGAAGAAGCAGGTATAAATGAATTTATTATGAACGAAGCAAGATATATACCTACTAATTATATAAGCTTAGATGAAGAAAAAACTAATAAAATATTAGGGCTTATAGATACTCTTGAAGATTTAGATGATGTTCAAGATGTTTATCATAATTTAGAAATATAATGTTTGATAGATTAGAACTTTTAATTGGAAAAGATAATATTTATAAACTAAATAATAGTCATATTGTTGTTTTAGGACTTGGTGGAGTAGGAGGCTATGTAGTAGAATCACTAGTAAGATCTGGAGTTCAAAAAATAACTATAGTTGATTATGATAAAATAGATATTAGTAATATTAATAGACAAATAATTGCTTTAAAAGATAATATAGGTTCTTTAAAAGTAGAGGAATTTGAAAAAAGAATACATCAAATTAATGATAAAGTAATAGTAAATAAGATTAATTCTTTTATTGATAAAGATAATATCAATGAACTATTTAAAGAAAAAATAGATTATTTTATCGATGCTTGTGATAGCATTGATACTAAGAAACTTGTTATAGATAAGTGTATTTCTAATAATATTAAGTTTATAACATGTCTAGGAACTGGAAAAAGATTAGATCCATCAAAACTAATGATTTGTGATATAAGAAAAACAAATTATGATCCACTTGCTAAAATACTTAGAAAATATGTAAAGGATAACAATATCAAAGATAAAGTATTATGTTGTTTTTCAAGTGAAATTCCAATTAAATATGAAAATGGTAAGATAGGCTCAAATAGTTTTGTTCCACCATCAGCAGGCCTTTTAATAACAAGCTATGTAGTAAGAGATATATGCAAAAAAGACTAGTAATCTTTCTAGTCTTTTTCTATTACTTTATAATAATTAGTATCTAACATCATACTAGATATATTAGTTTTATTAAAAGCTTCTTTTCTTTTTCTTTCTATATATTCTTTAGAAGTCTTTTTATCTATATAATAAAACTTACTCTTTGTTTCATTATAATATCCTTTTTCTGTTAAAAAACTACGATCATTAAATATAACAATACCCTCATTATTACTCATTATATCTTTACCTATTATAAGTCTTGAATCATACTTTATTCCAAACATATTTAATAGAGTAGGAAGTACATCTACATTAGAGGCATATTTATCTATTTCTTCATGTTTTAATTCTTCATTATAAATAATAAGACCTGATTTATATTTATCATATGTAGTATTTAACTTAGAAAACTCATTTAATTCATCATTAGATAAACCATATGGATAATGATCTGGTACTAAAACTATAACAGTATCCTTTAGTAAATCATTTTTCTTTAAATTATTAATTAAATTTTTCATAGCATTATCAAGTTCAATACAAGCACTTATATAAGCTTTTACATTTGAAGAATACTTTAACTTATCTACTTTATTTTTATGTTTCTTAGCAATATCATTAGTATTAAAATCATGAGATAAATGAGTACTTATACTCATATAATAAGTCATAAAATGTTTATCATATTTATAATCATTAAATGTAGTATTTAACATTTCATCATCACTTTGAGGCCATAAATTACAATTAATCTTACTTTCTAAACCATTACCACATCCTGTATACTTATCATATCCAAAGTTAGGCATAACAGTATCTCTATCATAGAAATTATATATTCCGTTGTGATAAGCATAAGTTTTATAACCATCTTTTTTAAAAACATTAGAATAAGTATAAGGATAAACATTATTCCTAGAAGAAATATAACTCCAAGTTCCCTCCTTAGGAAGTAAACCAGTTAAATTAGTATATTCTCCATCAGAAGTAGAAGCATAATAAATAGGAGTATAAAAATTAGTAAATACTAAACCATTATTAGTCATTTTATATAAAGTAGGAGTAATATCTTTATCTATAGCATTAAAATATAAAGACTCTGCAGTTATAAAAATAAGATTTTTCCCCTTAAAAATACCAGTATAATCATTCTTATTAGTAGGCTCATCACTTTTAAAATAATTATTTATTGTCTTTATTTTATCATTATTAACACTCTTATCAACTTCATTAAAATCTATATCAGTTATATTATATGTACTATTATTATCTTCTTTAAAAACATACTTAGTATTATTATACTTTAATAAATCTTCATCATAAGAAAACATATATCTTTTAGTATCAATAACCATTCCCGTTAATAACCCAAACTTTTCACAATTCTTTACTTCACTATTAGTAATAGTAACCAAATTCTTTCTAGAATATAAATAATTTGTATTCAGTACTAATGTAAGTATAACAGTAATTATAACATTTATTACTAATACTATAAATATCACAATAAACTTAGGTTTTTCTTCACTTGTTCTTATTAAAAATATAATAGAAAGTATAAATAATATAAGCATTATAACTATTCCATATAGATTATCTATTATCTCTTTTATAATAGCACTTAAAAACCCAAATACTTGTCCTCCATTTACTAAAGAAAATATAGAAAAGAAACAGTCATAAAAGTTATAATGGACAAATTGTGCTATAAAGAATAGTGTTATTATTGATAATAAAGAAGTTCTTATTATTTTACTTATTTTATCCTTAAAAGGAATTGTTATAAGAGAAATTATACTTGATATAGTTATACTTTCTAATAAATAGAATATAGTATTACTTAATGTTATATGATTATATACAAGCAAAGCAAATACTATGTTTTGTATAAATAAATAACCAGTAATAAATATTAAACTTTTATATTTTTTCATATCTTAAAACTCCTTTATTCCTTTAATTTATCTAATCTTTCTTTAACTTGTTTTAAAGTACTTTCATATTTAGAAGAATCTTTTGGAATATAATATTTTTCATCTTTAATATTATCAGGTAAATATTGTTGTTTTACAACAGAATTCTTATAATTATGAGGATATTTATATCCAATATAAGGACTTTTTAAATGTTTTGGTATATCAAAAGTACTCTTAGTTTCTAAATCATTTATTGCCTTAGCAATAGCAAGATATGCAGTATTACTCTTAGGAGAAAGTGCCATTTCTATAACTATATTAGATAAAATAATTCTAGCTTCGGGTAAACCAACTCTTTCACTTGCATTAATAGCACTATCAAGTTTAGGGCCAAGACTAGGATTTGCAAGTCCAATATCTTCATAACATATAACAGAAAGTCTTCTATAAATACTATCTAAATCTTCTGCTAAAATAAGTCTTGCTAAATAGTGTAGGGCAGCATCAACATCAGAACCCCTTATTGATTTTTGAAGACCACTTAATACATCATAATGACCATCTTCATTTTTATCATGAAAAAAATTAGGTTTATTACATATATTTTTAATTACTTCAACATCTACTTTATGCTCATCATTAAAATAATAAGAAACTTCAAGTAAATTTAAAGCAAATCTTAAATCTCCTCCTGAAATAGAAGCTATATACTTAAGTGTTTCCTCATCAAGCTTTATATCTTTTATATCATCACTTTTTATTGCTTTTTCTAAACCTTTAAAAATATCATCATTAGTAAGAGGCTCTAACTTAAATATCTGACATCTACTCCTGATAGCAGGATTAATCTTATGATATGGATTAGAAGTAGTCATACCAATTAAAGTTAAAAGACCACTTTCAAGACAAGGTAATAATAAATCTTGTTTATCTTTATTCATTCTATGAATTTCATCCATAACTAGTACCATTCCATCAAGCATTTTAGCTTCTTCAATAACCACTTGTAAATCTTGTTTATTATTTAAAGTAGCATTTAAAAAACGATAATTACATTCTAAATCATTTACTAAAGCAGTAGCTATTGAAGTCTTACCAGTACCAGGATTACCATATAAAATCATCGAAAAAAGCTTCTTATTCTTTACCATATTAGTAAGTATTTTATTATCCCCAATTAAATGAGACTGTCCTACAACATCATCTAATGTTTTAGGTTTTAATATGAGTGCTAATGGTTTTTCCATGTATATCTCTCCTTAGTTATATTTTATCAAAAAATAATATAAATTTAAAGTAAAGTTAGCTTAAAAACAAATAAGTTAGTTAGAGCTCATTAGTAAAAGATAATTTTGTTACAGTTCAGTAAGATAAAATAAAGGTTTAAATGACATTTTTATTTTAAAAACACTAAAAAATAGCATAAAAATCATTAAAATTAAACAAAAATTTTATATTTTAACTATCAAATTGTCTACAAAATATTAGTTTTTTCCTCTTATAATAAAGGTTTATTCATATTTTTTGTTTTTTTGACTGAACTGCAACATAAATTTTTACAAAAAAAAATTAAACTATTTATATTTATCAATATTTCTGATATAATTAAATAGAGGTAGGGTTATGAAAATAGAAGAATATCTAGATTATATAAAATATGAAAGAAAATTATCTTCAGAAACTATAAGTAATTATAAATATGACTTACAAAAATTTTGTTTATTCTTAAAAGATAATAATATTAATAGTTTTAATGATGTATCTCAAGAAAATATAGAAAGTTATTTAAAACATATTAGTAGTTTAAATTCAAAAACTATATCTAGAAATATTACCTCTATAAATAATTTATTTCTATTTCTTTTAATAAAAAAAGAAGTAGATAAAAATCCTTGTGAATTTATTGATAGACCTAAAATAGGTAAACATTTACCAGATACACTTAGTATTGAAGAAGTAAATAATTTACTTGATATACCACTTAAAAATAAATATGATTATCGTAACAAGGCAATGCTTGAAATTATGTATGGAAGTGGACTTAGAGTATCAGAACTTGTGTCTTTAACTATGAGAGATGTAGATATGGAAAATGATGTTATTAGATGTATAGGAAAAGGTTCAAAGGAAAGAATAGTGCCTATAAATGATTATTCTAAACATTTCTTAAAACTTTATATAGATAAAAGAGGTTTATTTTTAATAAATGGTATTAATGATTATCTTTTTCTTAATAATCATGGTAAACAAATGACAAGACAAGGTTTTTTTAAAAATTTAAAAAAAATTCTACTAGAAAAAGGAATAAATAAAAATGTTACTCCTCATACATTGAGACATTCTTTTGCTACTCATCTTTTGAGTGGTGGGGCTGACCTTAGAAGTATTCAAATACTTTTAGGACATAGTGATATTAGTACTACAAAAATATATACTCACATAAGTAAAGAAAAAGTAAAAAAGGATTATGAAGAATTTCATCCACGTAGTAAAAAGGAGAGATAAAAATGAAATTTAAGAGAGTGTTTTTAATAGTTTGTGATTCACTTGGTGTAGGAGAAGCTTTAGATGCTTCGAATTATGGAGATGAGGGTTCTTGTACTTTAGGACATATTAATGAGTCTAATAACTTGTTTATTCCTAATTTAAAGAAACTAGGTTTTTTAGATACTATTAATATGAGTGCTAATGAAGAAACTGAGGGTTACTATACAATAGCAAGACCTACTAATAAAGGAAAAGATACTTTATGTGGACATTATGAAATTATGGGTGTTCGTTGTACTTATGCGTTTCCTACTTTTCCAAATGGTTTTCCAGAAGAATTAATTTTGGAGCTTGAAAGATTAACAGGAAGAAAAGTTATTGGTAATGTAAGTGCAAGTGGTACTGAGATTATAAAAGAACTTGGAGAAAGACAAATGGAAACTGGAGAGTTAATAGTTTATACTTCAGGAGATTCAGTACTTCAAGTAGCAGCCCATGAATCTATTATTCCTCTTCAAAAATTATATGAAATATGTGAAATAGCAAGAAAACTTACTAATATGAAAGATGAATGGAGAGTAGGGAGAGTTATAGCAAGACCCTATAAAGGAAAAGATAAAAGTGATTTTGTAAGAACAAGTAATAGAAAAGATTTTGCTCTTGATTCACCATCAAAATCTGTTTTAGAAAAACTAGAAGAAAATAAATTAAGTGTTATTTCAGTAGGAAAAATTTATGATATTTTTAATGGCAAAGGAATAACAAAAAAAATAAGATCTTCTAATAACAAAGATGGTGTTGATAAATTATTAGATATTATGGATAAGAAGTTTAATGGTTTATGTTTTGCCAACTTAAATGATTTTGATACTTTATATGGACATAGAAGAGATTCAGCAGGATATGCAAGAGCAATAGAAGAACTAGATGTTGAAATACCAATGATACTTAATAAGCTAAATAATGATGATTTATTAATAATAACAGCAGATCATGGTAATGATCCTACATTTAAAGGAACAGACCATACTAGAGAAAATGTACCAGTTTTAATATATAGTAGGGTATTTAATGAACCAAAAATGTTACCTATTATGAATACTTTTGCAGATATAGGAGCTACAATAGCAGACAATTTTAAAGTAGATATGCCAATGATAGGTACTAGCTATTTAGAAAAATTAAAATAAAGAAAGAGGGAGTTATATGAATAATAAAAGAAGTAATAGGAGAAGCAAAAAGAATAATAAAAACAATGATACAAAAACAGTACGCTTTATAGTAGTCGCAGGAATAATTCTTATTTTAATAGCTTTAATAGCATTTATATTTAAAAATGATAACAATTATATAATAAAAAGTGAATATAGTATGCATGAAAAAGGATATATTGATGATATAGAAGTTACCTTAGTAGGGGCTACATATATTAATAATGATACAGGTGTTGAAGTTACTTTTGAATTAACTAATAAAAGAGATAATACTATTACTATAACTCCAGATGAATATTTTGTATTTTATGACATAAATAAAGTCCAAATACCAAATAAATATACAAATGATAAAAATATAATAAAAAAAGATGAAACAATTACTTATAAACTACAATATGATGTAACTAAAAAAGAACTTTATGAGATTTACTTTTATTCTCATGTAGTAGAAAATAATATTAAATTTAGTTTTAAATCTAGTGATATAAGTAATAATATATTAACAGAAGAAAATATTATTGATAAAGAAGAGAAGCCTATAGAAGAATAATACTATTTAGTAAATAAAAATAGAAGTTAACATAATATCAATTATAGGAAGTTAAATAAATATAAAAAAACACATCTAATTTATATATAATTCTTTATAATTTAGATGTTTTTATATTATACAAATTTAATAAGACTACTTACTCTATTTTAATTTGAGATGGATAATTATACTACTTATATAAGCTCGATTTAAATTAGAACACATTGTATTTCTTTATAAATGATAAATAATACATAAAACCTATTGATTATTATTTTAATACTAATTAGTATTTTAATTTAAATGGATAATTATATTATTTATTTATTCTCGATTTAAATTAGAGCATTATATTTTCAAAACTATTTATTACGTTTTTTCATAGCATCTTTAAATACTAATAACATTCCAGGTCTATACAAATCATAACCAGGATATTGATTTGCTTCAATTAAACATGGTTTATCTGGACCAATACACACATCCCAGCCAATTAAACCTAATTCTTTTATTTCCTTAGAAGCATCAGTAACAAGTTTTATTACTTCATCCCATTTTGGCATTTGATACCCTATTAACTTAACATTTGTAGTAGGGTGAGTGTCAAAAATATTTCCTTGTCTATCTATTGCTTTATCAGTTATAGTACCAGTTTTAACATCAAGTGGAGCATATATACCACCACTATGAAAATTATCAACTACCCTACCATTAGTACCCATTCTACATACAGCAGCTACTACTGTAGTAACATTATACTTATTACGTATTGTAACTATTCTTATTGTATTAATAGAACTAGGATGTAGTTTATTTATATCTTTATGTTGTTTAGCAACTTCTTCAACTAAATATTGCTTATTTTTACATAACTTACTATATAAACTCTTAATTTTACTTTTATCAATTCTTATCTTTTCAACTCCCCCACCCCCAGTAGCATCTAGTGGCTTTACTATAATATCATCTTTACCAGTTAAGAACTCTTTAAAATCATTATAATTATTCCCATCTAATACAATAAAATCCCTATTCAAATAATCTTTAAATTTATCATTAAAAATAGCTTTATTATCAATATATTCCCAATATTTTTTAGGATTAAGCTTCTTAATATAATAATTATTTTTACCACGAGTTAATAAAGTCTTTCTATCACTTGTACTCATATCATACATCTTAAACAAAATATAATCAGAGTACCCTGCTTTATACACTAAAAAACAATAAATCATATCAAAAAATATATATAACTTAGATTTGTTACTTTTTTCACTGCATTCATCTACTATGCTTTTTAACTTCTTAATATTAAAATTAGAAAACATCTTTATCATATATTTCATATAATCTATTCTCCTTATATTTTTCTAGACATAATCTCTGCTATTTTTTCAAATACTTCCTTTGCATTTTCTTCACTAACACAACTATATCCCAATTCTTTTAAAGCTTGTTGCTTAAAATTAGTTAACTCTTGAGTTCTACTTAATTTATCTTCTTTTTTTTGTTCAACTCTTTTTTCCCATTTCTTATGTGATTCAGATACTTTATTTCTAGATGCATTACCTGTTGTAAATAAAGTTTCAGCAGAATAATAAATTCCCTCATAAATATATTGTTTATCATCATCATATATATACTCATCAAGAGGAATTTGAGTAGTAGATTTTCCCATATATGCTAGAAAATACTTTAATTCTTCTATTTGATCCATATTTTGAATAAACATCAATAAATAACGAAGTGTATTATATTCTATCTCTTCATGATCATTTAATAATCTATCTTTTAAAGCTTTTACTATATCAGTTAAAATACTTTGTTCTTTCTTACTCAAACCACGAAAATCTGAAATAGACTCTTTATTAAAAGAATCTATAATTCCCTCATTAATTCTACTTTCTAATAAAGATATATATTCATCTGTAATTCTTATTTGTTTTAAATCTTCTTCTTTATCTACTCCAAAAAGCATAAGTAACTTTGTTTGCTTATCATTTGGTAAATCTTCTAATTTATCTAATGCTAGATAATTATATAACATTTGACGTGATACCCCTAAAAACTTTGCAATACTTACTTTAGATATATTAGCGTCATTTATTATTCTACTAGCCTCTTTCATATATAATCATCTCCTAGTATTATTGTATCACAAGTGTAAACTTGTGTAAAGGTTTTACTTTTTATTTTTTTTATCTCCAAAAAAGAGTATAATAATATTATAATTATTATTAGAAAGGAATGAAAATTATCATGGATAATGGAACATATATAGAAATAGATACTAAAACACTAAAAAACAACGTAAAAAATATTATAAAAGCAAGAAATAATTATGATTATTATGTCGCTGTTATAAAAGGAAAAGCATATGGATGTGGATATGAAGTTGCAAAATATCTAGTAGATACAAAAATTAATTATTTAGCAGTTGCCACTATTAATGAAGCACTCGAAGTAAGAAAATATATTAATAAAGACTTTCCAATTTTATGTTTACAACCAGTTGATATAAATGAAATAGAACAATGTATTGATAATAATATTACAATTACTATACCAGATTATAACTATTATAAAAAACTCATAAAAAAAGAACTTAAAACAAAAATAAAAGTTCATTTAAAATTAAATACAGGTATGAATAGAATTGGTATAGATAAAAAGCAAGAAATAAATGAAATTTATGATAATCTTATAACTAATAAAAAATATAATATTGAACTTGAAGGTATATATTCTCATTTTGCTACTTTAGGAATAGTAGATACAGAATGGGATGAACAAGTTAATAGATTTAAAAATTTAACTAATAAAATAGATTTAAATAAGATAAAAATGATTCATATGTATAGTAGTAATTCTTTATCTATTCATCCAAAACTTGATTTTTGTAATACTGTAAGAATAGGACAATTACTATTTGGTAATAACTTTAGTAATATAAATGAAAATGGTTTTATTAATAAATTAAAAAAGATTAAAAGAGAACATATTAGAAAGACTAAAAAGTTATCCAATTTAAATAAAGACTTTTTTATAGATACTAAACCTGTATTTAAATTAATATCTACTATCGAATCAATAAAAGATGTTAATGCTATGGAAAGAGTTGGTTATGATGGAGAATACTTAGCAACTGAAAATATAAAAGTTGCTATGGTACCTATTGGTTATGCAGATGGACTTAATAAGAGTTTTACTAATAAATATGTCTTAATAAACAATAAAGAATATCAAATTATCGGAGAAATAAACATGTGTATGACTTTAATAAAAGTAGATAATGAAGTAAAACTAGGAGATAAAGTAACATTTATTGGAGATAGTCTTACCCCTAAAAAAGTTGCAAATAGTTTAGGTATACCTGTTCCTTATATGCTTTGTTCTTTTGAAGATTATATCAAAAGAATATATAAGTAAATAAAATATATTATGTTAGAGATTAATATTTCTAACATTTTTTTATTACAAAGTTGTGTTAAACATAATGACTGATTGATAAATATGTAGTATAATTATAATTG
>CAZBFY010000012.1:0-15217 GCA_964491445.1 uncultured Mycoplasma sp. | reverse complement strand
AGCTTTCTAATGATTTGTATTTTTTTAGTCCTTCTAGTGGTGATTATTCTTGTGCTTATGATGTTAATGGTGATGTTAGGTGGTATTTGACTTTTAATGCTATATGGGAGAATTCTAGACTTTCTAATGGTCATATGCTTGTTAGTACTGAAAGGCTTATTAATAGTCCTTATTATATGACTGGTTTATATGAAATTGATTTGCTTGGTAAGATATATAATGAGTATAGTTTGCCTGGTGGTTATCATCATGATTATTTTGAGCTTGAAAATGGTAATTTATTAGTAGCTTCAGATGATTTTAATAATGAGTATGGTACTGTTGAAGATTATGTTGTGGAACTTGATAGGAAGACTGGAAAGGTTGTTAAGACTTTTGATTTAAAGGATGTTCTTCCTATGGAGGATGGCAAGAGTGAGAATTGGACTGCTTATGATTGGTTTCATAATAATTCAGTTTGGTATGATAAGAAGACTAATTCTATAACTCTTTCTGGTAGGCATCAGGATGCTGTTGTTAATATAGATTATAAGACAAAAAAGCTTAACTGGATAATTGGGGATTCTACTGGTTGGAGTAAAGAATATAAAAAGTATTTTTTTAAGAAAGATGGTAAGGATTTTGAATTTCAGTGGAGTCAACATGCTGCGAAGATAACTCCAGAGGGATATGTATTTTTGTTTGATAATGGTAATAATAAATCTAAGATAGAGAAAGATTATGTTAGTGCTAGTGATAGTTATTCTAGAGGGGTTATGTATGAGATAGATACTGATTCTATGACGATAAGAGAAGTTTATGAATATGGTAAATCTAGGGGTAGTAGTTTTTATTCTCCTTATATATCTGATGTTGATTATTTGGATAAGAATCATTATATAGTACATTCTGGGGGAATTGTATATGTTGATGGAAAGAATTCTAATTATCCTGCGGGTTTAACTGAGGGTAAGACTGTTTTAAAATCTGATACTGTTGAGCTTCTTAATGATAAAGTTATTTTTGAGATTAAGCTTCCTACTAATAATTATAGGGTAGAGAAGATGAGTCTTTATAGCGATGATGAGTATAAGATGGGTAAGGCTTTGAGACTTGGTAGTTTAGGTAAGACTGATAAGTCATTAAGATATGGTTTTATATTAAATGATAAGGATATTGATGAGTCTTATGATAAGTATAATATAAAATTAACTAAAGAAGAGGATAGACTAGTGTTTAATGGTACTTTTAAGAAGAATGATAGTGTTGAGATACTTTTATATAGTAAGATGAAAGTTAATATTTATAAGGTTCCTATTAGTAAGAAGTCATATACTGCTTTGTGTGTTGATATTCTTACTGATGATGAAAAGAAGAATGGTATTAGTATTACTAAGTATATTAATAAGACTGGGTTAAGTGGTAAGTATTCTGTTTATGTAAAGATAAATGGTATTATTTATAATACTAATAAGTATATATTATTTTAGGAGGTAGTATGGATAAGTTAAGTAAGTTAGTTAATTTTTTGATAGATAGAGGTAAAGTGATTTCTACTATGGAGTCATGTACTGGTGGCTATTTGGCATCTTCTTTTACTGATGTAGAGGGTTCTAGTGGTGTTTTTAAGTATGGTGCTGTTACGTATTCTAATGAGTTTAAGGTAAAGATGGGTGTTGATGATTCTTTAATAGAGAAATATAGTGTATATAGTATGGAAGTAGCTAGAGATATGAGTAAGAAGATAGTAGATTTTACTGGTTCAAATTATGGAGTAGGTATAACTGGTAAGTTAAATAGAAAAGATGATAATAATGATTTTGGAGAGGATAATGAGGTATTTATATGTATTTATGATGGTGATATAGATAAATATTATGATTATAGTGTTATAGTTACTAATAAAACTAGAAGAGAGAATAAGGAATTAGTAGTAGATTTTATTTGTGATAGACTACTAGAGATAATAAAATAAAGGAGAGATAAAATATGTGTGGAATAGTAGGTTATGTTGGAAATAGGAATTCAGTAGAGGTATTAATTAAAGGTCTTAAGAATCTTGAGTATAGGGGTTATGATTCTGCGGGAATTGCTATATTTTTAGATAATAAAGTTAAGATTATTAAGGAATCTGGTAAAATAAAGAATTTGGAGGGTATTATTAGTGATAGTGATAAGTCTAATATAGGAATTGGACATACTAGGTGGGCTACTCATGGTAACGCTAGTAAGATTAATTCTCATCCTCATAGAGTTGGTAATGTTACTTTGGTACATAATGGGATAATAGAAAATTATGTTAAGTTAAGAGAAGAGTTAGTTGTTAAGGGATATGAGTTTAAGTCTTCGACTGATACAGAGGTTGCATGTGCTTTGATAGATAGTATATATAAAGAGTGTAATGATAAGCTTCTTACTATGAAGAGTGCTAAGGAAAAGATTATTGGATCTTATGCTTTTGGAATTATTTTTGATGATGATATGGATAATATTTATGTTATGAGAAAGGATAGTCCTCTTATTGTTGCTCTTGGGGATAAAGAGAATTTTATAGCTTCGGATGTTCCTGCGATACTTGAGTTTACTAATAAGTATATGTTACTTGAAAAGAATGAATATGGTGTTATTAATGGGTATAGTGTAACTATATATGATGATTCTTTTAGTGTTATAGAAAAGGAAATACTTGTTTATGATTCTTCTATAGAGAGTGCTATGAAAGATGGTTATGAGCATTTTATGTTAAAGGAGATTAATGATGAGCCTAAGACTTTAACTTTGACTTATGAACAGTTTTTTAGTAGTTCAATAGATGAGCTTTTAGATAATATACCTGATTTTTCTAAATATAAGAGTATAGATATAATTGGGTGTGGTAGTGCTTATCATGCTGGGCTTGTTGGTAAGAGTTTTTTAGAGAGATATGCTGATATACCTGTTAATGCTTATTTAGCTAGTGAGTATAGGTATGAGAAGAATTTTAGTGATAAAGATACTTTAACTATTTTAATATCACAATCTGGTGAGACTGCAGATACTTTAGCTGCTCTTAGAAAAGCTAAGGAAAGAGGTATTGATACTTTAGGAATTATTAATACTGTGGGGTCTTCTATTGCGAGAGAGTCTTCTAATGTGTTTTATATAAAAGTAGGATGTGAGATTTCTGTTGCGACTACTAAAGCTTATTCTGCACAAGTATTGATCCTTGAATTAATTGCTTTATCTTTAGGGGTAAGAAAGGGTGTTATAACAAAAGATGAGGGTCAGGGTTTACTTGATGATATAAGAAAGTTACCTAATGAAATAAGACATATAATAGAGAATAAAGAGTTATATGATAGTATAGCTAGAAAAATATATAAGAAAGAAGATATTTTCTTTTTAGGAAGAGGTATTGATTATTCTCTTGGTATGGAGGCTTCTTTGAAACTTAAAGAAATATCTTATATTCATAGTGAAAGTTATGCAGCAGGGGAGTTAAAACATGGGACTATTTCTTTAATTGAAGAGGGTACTCCTGTAATTGGTATAGTAACTGATCATGATCTTGCTATGAAGACTATTAGTAATATAAAAGAGACTAAGGCAAGGGGTTCTTATGTTGTTTTAGTAACGCTTGATAGTATATATGAAGAGTATAAGAATGATGATTTTTATGATGAGGTTATTACTGTGAAAGATATATCTAGTTTTACTTCTCCACTTCTTTCGATAGTAGTATTTCAGCTTCTTGCTTATGAAGTTGCTAGGTTAAGAGGAGAGGCTATTGATAAACCTAGGAATTTAGCTAAGTCAGTAACTGTTGAATAGTTATTGACTTTTTGTATTATCTGTTATATATTGAATATAACAGAGGTGTATAATATGGATATAAAAATAGATAATAGTAAAAAAGTTCCTATATTTAAGCAAATAAAGGAACAAATAAAAGATAATATAGTAAATAATAGGATTGATGAAAATACTCTTCTTCCGTCAATTAGAAGTTTAGCAAATGATATGGATATTAGTATTATGACTGTTAAAAAAGCATATGATGAGCTTTTAGATGAGGAGTTTATTGTTACAATACCTGGTAAGGGTAGTTATATTAATAAGAAAGCTATAAAGAAAGTTAGAAAAGAAAAGATAAAGAAAATAGAAGAACTTTTGGGGGATGCTATTGATATTGCAAAGAGTTTAAATATTACTAAGGAAGAACTTTTAGAGCATTATTTAAAGCTTGAAAACAAAAAAAGAGATTAAAGTAGAGACTATAGATAGTTTCTTAGATTATTCTCTTTTTTATTTTATGTCTTCTGCTTGATATAGTTCTTGATATATATTAGAAGTTTTTAAAAGATGGCTATGAGTTCCAGAAGCTACTAAAATTCCTTTATCTATTACATTTATTATGTCAGCGTCTTTTATAGTGGATAATCTATGTACTATTATTATAATGGTATGATCAGATACTAAATTATCAATAGTTTTTTTAATGTATTCTTGTGTTTTGTTATCAAGTGCGGAAGTTGCTTCATCAAATAAAATTAAAACTAGTATTTACACTAAACAATTTTAGATTTGTTAAAAGCATGATAATAAAACTAATAGGTATAAATAATAAAAGGAAAAACACCGGTTACAGTTTAGTTAGATAAAATAAGGGTTAAATGATGTTTTGAGTAAAAATGATTTAGAATATAGAATATTATTATATATTTTGATAATTGATATTACTATTATTTATCTATCATTTCCTTTATTTATAAGTGAGTTTACTAAATTATGTTTTTTAGATTGAATTGAACAAATAACGAAATTCAAAAAAATAAATATGTTGACATGTTGAAAAAAGTGATAAAATATTTTTTGAGTTAATCAAATTGTTTTGTTTGAATTTTGATATTGAAGGTGGAGATTTTGTATTTATTTTTCTTTTTTGTGTTGTGAATAGTAAAGAAATAAAGATTAGTATTTAATCAATGAATTAGAATATAGTTTATGGTTAGATAAAATGATTACAAATATAAAAGTTATAATTTTAAATTTAATATGAGGTGGAGAGAAATGAGTGATAGGATATTAGAATTAAGAAAATTAAATGATGATATAGAAGATTATAAAATGTTAGAAAAATGGTATAAAGAAGAAATATATTCTCATTTTGAACAAAGAAAGTTAAATTATAATGAAATAAAGGAAAAATATTTTCCTAGAACATTAGAAGATGCTAAAATACCAATAGGGATAATACAGTATCAGTTAATAAGTTCTAAGAATATGAAACTTTATAATATTAACTATAATAAATGCTATGAGATAGATGTTTTTATAGGAGAATTAACTATGCAAGGACAAGGTATTGGTAAAAAAGCAATTAATCTTTTAAGTAAATATTTGTTTAAAGAGAAAAAGGCTGAATCCTTAATTATGTGCCCATTAAAAAATAATATAACTGCAATTAAATGTTATGAGAAATGTGGTTTTAAGATTAATAGTTCATTTAAAACAGAAGATACTATTGGTAATTTACAAGAATATCTTTTAATGATAAAAGAGCAATAGTTATTTAAGGGAGTGTTTAACTATGCAATTAAAAAATTTAACAATGTCCTTTGGTGCCCAAACAATTTTTGAAGATATTAATTTAAATATACCAGACAATGTTAAAATTGGGGTTGTTGGTGTAAATGGTGCTGGTAAAACTACATTGTTTAAGTTGTTAATGGGATTAGAATTTGCTGATGCAGGAAAAATAATTACCAAAAATGGTTATAGGATTGATTGGTTGCCACAAGTTATCAGTGATGATGTCGATAATATGAATATAGAAGTATTAGAATATTTAATGCAAGCTAGGCCTATTGAAAAATTAAATATTGAATTACAGACATTGTATGATTCTCTTGCAAATACAAATAGCAATCAAAATGAGATTTTTAATAAAATTGAAAAAATTCAAAAACAGTTAGATTATTGGGACTCTTATAATGCTGAAAATACTCTTTTTAAAATTATTGATGGTGTTAAATTAAGTGATGATATTTTATTGAAAAAATTAAATGAGTTATCTGGTGGTCAAAAGTCAAAAGTTGCGTTTGTAAAATTATTATATTCTAATCCTGAAATAATTTTATTAGATGAGCCGACTAATCATTTAGATGAAGATAGCAAAAAATATATTATAAATTATTTAAAAAATTACAAGGGTACTGTTTTGATAATATCACACGATGTAGACTTTTTAGACCAAGTCACTGCCAAAACATTATTTTTGGATAAAAGGACTAAATCATGTGATCTATATGATGGTAATTATTCATATTTTAAAAGAGTTCAAAAAGAAAGAGATGAAAATCTTTTAAGACAAGCACAAATTCAACAACAAATTTAGTAATAAATACAAATGCTACGCTTTTAGATAGTAAAGATATAAGTTTATTTAAAAATAATAATGTTGAGGTTCAAGTCTCACTTTATGGAGACAAAGAAAAACACGATTTACATAGAAAAACACAATATGGCGAACCAACATATCAAATTGTTGTGAATAATATTAAAAGACTCTTAGATAAGGGAGTTAAAGTTTTGCCAATGATAACTGCAACAGATGATAATATAGATAATTTTGCTGAAAGATTATACTCTATAACATCTGAATTAGGAATAGGTGATTTTGCTGTAAATGTTTTAATAACTAATTCATTTGGAATAAGTAATGATTATACTGAAAAATTAGCTGCAGAAATGATTAAAGCATATAAAGATTTTGGCAACGTAGCTAATGATTATGCTTTTGTTGAATTATATAATCGTTTATTAGGCTTAGATAAGACTATATCAAAAAGTTCTTGTGGTAGCTCAAGAAAAATAACAGTATTTCCTGATGGTAAAGTATATGCTTGTCAGGCTTTAGAAAAAGTAAAGCAAAATTATATGAATACATTAAATGATGATTATATGTTAAATCCTAATTGGGAACGTTGGAAAAGTAGATCTCGTTTTGACAAACCAGAATGTTTAATTTGTAGTAGTGTAATTTCTTGTGGTGGTGGTTGTGCTACAGGATCTTATAATATAAATGGTTCTATTTATGATATAGATAAAAATAATTGTGAGTATACTAAAAAACTTTTTAAAAAAATACACCATATTTAATATACATAAATAAGTTTGAAAGGATAAAATCAAGCTTATTTTTTGTGCTTTAGGCATAGCATAGTATATGTCTAGGTATCTAGTTTTTTGGGCTGTATATAAATTCTATGTTATCCCTCTTTTTATAAAACACTTAAGAATATAACATAAAAAACCTAGAATTGTCAAAAAAAGTATGCTAATATAAATACAAGATGTATGGAGGTTATGTTATGAAAAGAGAAGATTATTTGAATTGGGATGAGTATTTTATGGCTGTTGCTAAGCTTTCTGCGATGAGGAGTAAAGATCCTTCTACTCAAGTTGGGGCTTGTATTGTTAGTGATACTAATAGAATACTTTCTATAGGATATAATGGTACTCCGAATGGGTATCATGATGATGATTTTCCATGGGAAAGAGAGGGGGCTCCTCTTGATACTAAGTATATGTATGTTGTTCATGCTGAGAGAAATGCTATTTTAAATTATAGGGGTTCTAGAAAAGATTTAGAGGGTGCTACTATATATGTAGATTTATTTCCATGTAATGAGTGTGCTAAAGAGATTATACAGTCTGGTATAAAGGAAGTTGTTTATTTAAAGGATATTTTTAAGACTGGTAAGGAACAGATTATAGCTTCTAAGAGGATGTTTGATGCTTGTGATGTTAAGTATAGAAAATTAGTTGTGGATAAAGAAAAAGATATAGTAATTAGTTTAAAAGAAGAGTTGTAGTGTTAATAAATATAATAGAATAAAATATCTTTTATTAAATTTATTGTTAATTAAATTGACAAATATTAAAAAAAAACATACAATAAAGTAGAAAAGCAAAGATAAGGACATGATAAATATAATATTTATTATAGAGAGTTAGTGGTTGGTGTAAACTAATATAAGTTTTATTTATTACTACCTTTGAGCTGGTCTAGAAATAGAATTTCCGGGTTGTTCCGTTATAAATATAAGTTATAAGGTAGGATGGTACCGCGTATAAACGCTCCTTTTTAAGGGGTGTTTTTTTTAGGAGGTTTATATGTCAAGGATAAAGAATTTTAAAGAGTATGTTTTTTTACATATTTCTATAGATGATTATTTGCATATGTACTATAACTTTGATAAAGGTTCTTTTCTTAATATGACTCATAGTGATGTTAATAAGTTATTTCCTTTTATAAAAAGGATTTATAGTAAGAATATTACTAGAGAGAATGTTTTAAAAGGAGAAGTTCTTCTTGTAAGGGATAGTAATAATTATGTACTTGCTTATCAAAATCCTTTTGTAGTTAAGGGTAATAGTATAAGTGATAATAAAGATGTAGGTGATGAGAGTTTATTTTATGAGTTTCTTGAAAATTGTAAGGATAATGACAAAGTTTCTATAATATTTACAGTAGAGGATGATATTGATGAAATAGTAGAGGATAATTTTGATGATATGAATTTGTATGAGCTTTGCAAGAAGAAAAAAGAATTAGTTAATAGTCATGATTATAAAATGGCAAGGCTTGTGCAAAAAGAGCTTTATTTTAGGAGTCATCAAGAGCATGGCACGAAGAAAAGTAAAATTAGAAAATTAGAGAATAAGAAAAATGGAGAGGAATGGGAATTATGATAAATATAAAAGAAGATGAAAAGTTAAGTGTACTTAATCATAGTTGTGCACATTTACTTGCACAAGCAGTAAAGCATTTATATCCAAATGCTAAGTTTTGGGTAGGACCTGTAATTGATTCTGGTTTTTACTATGATATTGATTTAGATGATCAAGTAATAAAGGAAGAGGATCTTTTAGATATAGAAAAAGAGATGAGGAAACTTTCTAAAGATGGAAAAAGAATATATAGAGAAGAACTTACTAGAGAAGAGGCTCTTAATAAGTTTAGTGATGATCCTTATAAAATAGATTTAATTAATAATATGAGTGATGATACGGTTATATCTTGTTATACTCAGGGTGATTTTACTGATTTATGTCGTGGACCTCATGTTGAGTCTGTTAAACTTTTGAAGAATTTTAAGCTTTTAAAAGTTTCGGGAGCATATTTTAAGGGTGATTCTAAGAATAAGATGCTTCAAAGGATATATGGTGTTTGTTTTGAAACTAAGGAGGATCTTTTAGAGCATTTAAGACTTCTTGAAGAAGCTAAAGAAAGAGATCATAGAAAAATTGGTAAGAATCTTGGAATATTTATGAGTGATGATTTAGTGGGAAGAGGGCTTCCGATGTTTTTACCTAATGGTTATATAATATGGGAGAATTTAGAGAATTATATTAAAGATAAAGAAAGAAAGCTTGGATATAGTCATGTTTTAACACCGTGTGTTGGTAATGTTGAACTTTATAAAACAAGTGGACATTGGGATCATTATAAAGAGAATATGTTTCCAGCGATGGAAGTTGATGGTGAAAGTTTTGTTTTAAGACCTATGAATTGTCCTCATCATATGATGATTTATGCAAATAGTCTTCATTCTTATAAAGATTTACCTATTAGAATTGGAGAAATTGCACATGATTTTAGATATGAAGCAAGTGGGGCAGTTAAGGGTATAGAAAGAGGTAGGCATTTTTGTCAAAATGATGCTCATTTGTTTGTTACTCCTAAACAAATTAAATCTGAGTTTAAGAATGTTGTTGATTTAATTTTTGATGTTTATAAAGATTTTAATATTACTGATTATAGATGTGTTTTATCTTTAAGGGATCCTGAAGATAAGGAAAAGTATTATCCTGATGATGATATGTGGAATAAGGCTGAAAATGAGCTTAGAGAGGTATTGAATGATTTAGGGTTAGAGTATACAGAAGAGTTAGGGGAAGCTGCTTTTTATGGTCCTAAACTTGATGTTAATGTAAAACCTGCGGTAGGTAATGAGATAACTTTATCTACTTGTCAACTTGATTTTTGTCTTCCTAGTAAATTTGATTTGAAATATGTTGATAAGGATGGTGTTAAGAAAACTCCGGTTGTACTTCATAGGGCTATATTAGGGTCTCTTGATAGGTTTATGGCTTATATTCTTGAAGAGACAAAAGGGGTGCTTCCTTTATGGCTTGCTCCTGTACAAATAAATATTATTCCTGTTAATAATCAGTATCATTTAGAGTATTCTAAAGTTATAAATGATAGATTAAAGGAATTAGGCTTTAGAACAAATTTTGATAATAGGGAAGAAAAGCTTGGTTTTAAAATGAGAGAAGCACAATTAAAAAAATATCCATATAATCTTATTTTAGGACAAAATGAAGTAGATAATAATAGTATAAGTTATAGAAAACATGGTTGTGAAGAGACTATTACTATGTCTTTTGATGAATTTATTAAGAAAATTAGTGATGAAGTAGATAAAAAAATGGCTTAGGTCATTTTTTTGCTTGATTTTTTTATTTGTTTGGTTTAATATATCAATAAAAACTTAATATTATTGTATTTGGGGTTGATTTGTATGAAAATTAAGAATATTTCTGAGCATAAGATGTTAAAACTTCCTAAGTACACTATTCCTGATAGTATTTTAAATACTGAATCTGAGATATTTATTTTTGATGGAAAAGAAAAATGGGATAAGAGTAAGAAAATATTTAAGAAGTTATATGTAACTGAGGGTGAATTATTTAGTAATAAATTATATATTATTAATGAAGAGATTAATAAAGTTAAAGATATAGGTATGGAAGAGCTTATTTTACCTGAACAATTAGTGTCTATAAAGGGTGTTGTTTCTGGTTTTACTATGCCTTATATAGATAATATTAATTTAAAAGTATTACTTAATTCTGGTGAGTTTAGTGTTAGTGATAAGATTAATTATCTTAAGGAAATAGGAATTATTTTAGAGAAAATGAAGAATTTGCGTGAATATAAGAGTGTTTCTAATTTTTATTTAAATGATGTTCATATTAATAATTTTATATTGAATAAACAGACTTCTTCTATTAATGTTGTTGATATGGATAGTGCTAGGATAGGTAATTCTCTTACTATGCCTTCTAAATATTTGAATAGTCATTCTAATATTAATTATGTAAATAAGTATAATAAAGTATCTAATAGTATTGGTGGTGTTTTTGAGGCTGATTATAATACTGATTTGTATTGTTATATTATGATTATTTTGGAGTTTATATTTGGTGATGGAATAGATAAGCTTTCTATGGAAGAGTATTATTTGTATATGCAGTATTTGTGTGATATAGGGGTTTCTAAAGAATTAGTAGATTATTTAGCACTTATTTATATGGAAACTGATAATGAGAATCCGTATCATTTGCTTGATTATTTTACTGAAACTTATGGAAAGAGTTCTAAGTATGCATTTAATTATGCAAGAAAGAAGTAGTTTGTTGTTTAAATAATTTAAAAAATGTAGACAAAGTGTTGTTTTTGTGGTATTATTAGTAACGTTAACGAAGCAATCCGCTGGATATTTTATTTATGATTGTGGGTAAAAAAGGAGGAATAAATATGAATTTAGTTGATAAAATATCTGCTAAACAACTAAAAAGTGATATTCCAGAATTTAGAGTTGGAGATACTGTTAGAGTAGATGTAAAAATCATCGAAGGTAAGAAAGAACGTATTCAAGCTTTTGAAGGAATAGTCACAGCGCGTAAAAATGGTGGTGTTAGTGAAACATTTACTGTTAGAAAGATTTCTTATGGAGTTGGAGTAAACAGAGTTTTCCCTGTTCATTCTCCAAAAATAGCAAAAATTACTGTTGTTAAAAAAGGTAAAGTAAGACGTGCTAAGTTAAACTTCTTAAAAGATCGTGTTGGCGTTTACAGAATTAAAGAAAGAGGAAATAAGGCATCTAAATAGGCCTTATTTTTGTTAATTATGAAGAAAGAGACTAAGAAAGAGTTAATAATATATGGAAGTATAATTTTAGCTATTATTTTAATAAGAACTTTTGTTATAACTCCAGTAAGAGTAAATGGTACTAGTATGTATTCTACTTTAAAAAATGGAGAGATTATGATTCTTAACAAGCTTGATTATAAGCTTAATTCTATTAATAGATTTGATATAGTTGTTGTAAAGACTGATAGTAACAAAATAATAAAGAGAGTTATAGGGCTTCCTGGGGAGTCTTTAAGATATGAAGATAATACTCTTTATATAAATGATAAGAGGGTAGAGGAGTCTTATTTAAAAGATAAAACTGAAGATTTTGATTTACAAGAGCTTGGTTATGAGAAAATACCTGATAATTGTTATTTTGTTCTTGGTGATAATAGGGATAATTCAAGTGATAGTAGAATTATTGGTTGTGTTAAGAAAGAACAAATTGAGGGAAGTGCAAGTCTTGTTATATTTCCTTTTAAAGATGCTGGAGTAAGAAAATAGACATGTATTTAGAAAGATGGATTTAATTTTCTGTCTTTTTTGTATATATTTTTATAAAATATGTATAATAAATAATAAAATTTTTAAAGATTGTCAGGAATGTATATAACTCCAGATTGGTCTTTTAATATATAAGATAAAAGAGGATAAATTAGTTTTATTACTTTTTTCAACAGGAAGTCATAGTGATTTATTTAATAAGTAAGAAATTATATTAATGTTATTAATTTTGACTTATTAAGAAAAGTGTGTAGCTTTATACTAACTTACACACTTTATTTTATATTTTTATTAATTTTAAATTTTATAGATGGAAGTTTAGTTTCCTGTCTTTTAATTATGTTTATTTTTATATAAAATTTTTGTATTTATTATAAAGTTCTAGTATAAAATAATAGTTATTATCACTTATCTTTCCTTTTAGCATTTTTATGTAATGAACTGGGTTATCTAATATATTAGTATTATGTTTTTTTATGTGATTATAAATTATTTCTACTTCATTATTAGTGGCATCATATCCATTTTTATCTATGTAGTTATAAATATCTTCTTTACTCATGTTTTTTATATAGTTTTTTATTAAATTTTTATACATTTTTCTTCACCTATAAAATTATATGTAATATTTTTAAAAAATGAAACAAAATAATAATATGAGGAAAAAAGTAAATAAGATGAAGAAAACTGTTTTTTTAAGACATGAGACTAGTAGAATGACTATTATTTTAGTAGTGGTTTTATCTTTTTTTGTATGTATTTTTTTTAGAATTTTATATCTTAATATATTTATGTCTAGTTTTTATAATATGAAACTTAATAATTCTCGTGATGTTTATGTTTATGGAGAGAGTGTTCCTAGGGGTAGAATTCTTGATAGAAATGGTAAGGTTTTGGTTGATAATAGGGCTGTTAAGAGTATTTATTATAAGAAACCTAGTGATATTACTGATTATGAGGAAGTTTCTATGGCTTATGAGGTTAGTAAGGTGATTTCTGTTAATTATAAGAAGTTACTTGATAGGAATTTAAGAGAGTTTTATATTATTATAAATAAAGAAGAGACTGATAAGTTAATTAGTGATGATGAGTATGAAATGTTTCGTAATAGGAAGATTAGTTCGGATGATATTTATGAGCTTAAGATAAAGAGGATAAGTAAGAGTAATCTTAATAAACTTACTTCGGAAGATAGGAAAGCTGCGTATATTTATTATTTAATGAATAAGGGTTATTATTATGATGAGAAAGTTATAAAGTCTGTTGGTGTTACTAATAAGGAATATGCTTATTTTTCTGAGAATGGTAATGGTTTAGATGGTTTTAATACTAAGCTTGAATGGGAGAGGGTGTATCCTTTTGGAGATACTCTTGAGGTTATTTTAGGTTCTGTTTCTAGTAAGGATGTTGGTATTCCTAGTGATGAGAAGGATTATTATTTAGAAAAGGGTTATTCTTTAACTGATAGAGTTGGTATTTCTGGTCTTGAGAAGGAGTATGAGGATATTTTAAGTGGTGAAAAGGCTATGTATAAGCTTGGGGATAATAATAAACGTATTTTAGTAAAGGATGGTAAGAAAGGTAATGATATTATGTTATCTATTGATATAGAGCTTCAGCAAAAGATAGATAATATGCTTGAGAAAGAGATAATAAGTGCTAAAAGTGATGCTAATACTCAGTATTTTAATAGGAGTTATGTAGTGATTCAAGATCCTTATACTGGTGAGATACTTTCTATGTCTGGAAAGAAAGTTCTTAAGAAAAATGGTGTTTATAAGGCTTATGATAATAGTGAGGGTGTGTTTTTGTCTACTATAACGCCTGGATCAGTTGTTAAGGGTGCTAGCATTATGGTTGGATATACTACGAATGCTATAAAAGTGGGGGAATATATGGTTGATTCTTGTATAGGACTTTATAATCTTCCTGAGAAGTGTTCTTGGAAGACTTTGGGGTATATAAATGATATTGATGCTCTTGCGATGTCTTCGAATGTTTATCAGTATAAAATTGCTATGAAAGTTGGAGGTTTTGATTATGCTTATGGAAAGAAATTAAAAATAGATGAAAGGGCTTTTGATACTTATAGGAATATGTTTTATAGGTTTGGTCTTGGTGTTAAAACTGGTATAGATTATCCTTTGGAAGAAGATGGTTATAAGAGTGATAATCGTGCTGGTGATCTTTTGATTAATTATGCAATAGGACAGTATGATACTTATACAACGCTTCAATTATCTCAGTATATATCTACTATTGCAAATGGTGGTACTAGGTATAAAACAAGGTTTTTAAAGTCTGTGCTTGATGATGATGGGAATGTTTTATATAGTGTAAAGCCTGTTGCTCTTAATACTCTTGGTGTTAAAAGTAAGTATATAAATAGGGTAAGAAAAGGTTTTAGGGCTGTTACAACGTATGGAACTGGGGTGGGTTATATGGATAGTGCTCCTACTCCTGCTGGAAAGACTGGAACTAGTGAATCTTTTATTGATTTGGATAATGATGGTGTTATTGATGCTGAAAGTATTTCAAATAATTTTGTAGGATATGCTCCGTCTAATAAGCCGGTTATGTCTATTGCAGCTTCTTTTCCTGATATTCAGAATCCTAAAACGGGTAATTATAAGAGTAATGTTAATCAAGAAGTTGTGTCTAAAGCTACTAAAATCTTCTTTAATTTGTATAAAAAAAGTAATAAAAGTACTAAAAGATAAAGAAATATGAAAAAAACTTTTGCTTTTCTCTAAAAATTTGGTATAA
>CAZBFY010000011.1:0-15838 GCA_964491445.1 uncultured Mycoplasma sp. | reverse complement strand
AAAATCATCAGATTCTTCCATAATTCTAAACACCAATCTACCTATCCTACCAAAACCATTAATTGCAACTTTCAAAACACATACCTCCTTTATTCAAAATAACTACCACCAATAAACTCCCTAAGCACAGAATCACTAGGAATCTCATCAGTAGGAATACCCACAAATAAACCTAAGAAATTAAGAAGCCTAACAACCTCTTCATAATATATAGAAGAACTATCAATTTCAAAAAGAAGTGGTTCAGCATAAAGTTTTAATACCCCAATCTCATAAATAAGCGAAGAATTAAACACATAATCAACATCATCTTGAAACGGAAAAATATACTTATTCTCTCCATCCCTAACAGTCTTCCATCTCTTAATAGTCTCAAGAGCACTATAACCACGAGTCCTATTATCCCTAACTATTCTTCTAAGAAGCCTAACATCACTATTAGAAATCATATTATGATTATCAATATTTAAATCAGTAAGCGGAGAAATATAAACTTTATACTTATTATCCTTATGTATAGACTTAGTAAGTTCCTCATTAACAGCATGAAGCCCCTCAATAATTAGTATATCCTCATCTTCAAGTTTTATTTTATTTCCTAAATATTCTCCCTTACCCTTATAAAAATTAAAAGTAGGAACCTCAACCTCTTCCCCATCAAGAAGCTTAGTTAAATGCTCATTAAAAAGCTCAACATCAACAGCCTTAACAGACTCAAAATCATAATCTCCATTAGAAAGCTTCGGAGTCTTATCCCTATCTAAAAAATAATCATCAATAGATAAAGGCTTAGGATTAAGACCAAAACTCTTCAAAAACATAGAAAGCTTCCTAGAAGTAGTAGTCTTAGAACTAGAAGAAGGTCCCGCTAAAAGAACAATTCTTATTCTATCTTTCCTATCATATATATCCTTAGCCAAATTAAGTAAATTATTACTAGAAATAGTCTCAGTAAGCTTAATAATATCAGATATCTTACCACTAGCAACAGCCCTATTAATATCAACACTATTAAAAATACCAAGTCTCTTAGACATAGAATAATTCTCATCAAAAGCCTTAATTATCTTCTCTCTATTAACATACTCAGGTATCTTACCATCATCACAAGAAGTAGGAAACTGCATAATAAACGATCCCTTATCTAACAAATACAAATCAAAATCTTTAAACACCCCAGTAGATATTGGCATAACAGAAAAGAAATAATCATACAAATCATCAAGCTTATACAAAGTAACATAATGATTAGTATTATAAATAAAAGTATCAGCCTTACTAGAATCATTAATACTTAAAAAATACTCCCTAGCTTCCTTTCTACTAACCAAACACTTCTCAATAGACATATCACTATCTATAACTTCTCTCATTTTCTTCTTAAGAGCATTAATCCTATCATGATTAAGATATAAATTACTCCTAAGCTTAACAGCCTTATCAATAGAATGACAAGCCTTTACATAATAATCATAACCAAAAAGCTCTTTAAAAGAATATGCAAGAACAAAGAAAAGACCCTTTTGATATATTCTATTACCAGTAGAATCTAAAACATTAATAAACCTAACACTACAATCATTATTAATCTTCCTATCAAGAGCAAAAAGCTCATTATCAACATAACCTGCTAAAACAGGAAACTTATCTTTATAAACTTTCTTAGAAATCTCAAGTAAAGAAATCCCCTTATCAAAATCATACTTTTCATTATTAATAATAATATTAATCTTTTCCATAATTAACACCCTCTTCATCTTATAATACTATTCTATCACATATTGTATTATTTTGACACGCATAATATTCATTTTTTTTCATATTATACTAACAGAAGAAAAAAGAAAGGAAAAAAAACATGAACTTAATACCAACAGTAATAGAAAAAGAAGTAAACGGAGAAAGAAGTTATGACATATATTCAAGACTATTAAAAGATAGAATTATCATCTTAAACGGAGAAATAAATGATACCAGTGCTAACATAGTAGTAGCACAACTCTTATACTTAGATTCTGAATCACATGATGATATAAGCATTTATATAAACTCACCCGGAGGCTCTATAACATCAGGCATGGCAATATACGACACAATGAATTTTATAAAAAGCAAAGTATCTACTATCTGTATAGGAATGGCAGCATCTATGGCAGCATTTTTATTATCAAGTGGAGAAAAAGGAAAAAGAATGGCTCTTCCAAATGCTGAAGTAATGATTCATCAACCCCTCGGAGGAGCCCAAGGACAAGCAACAGAAATTAAAATAGCAGCAGAACGCATACTAAAATTAAAAGAAAAACTAAACACAATACTATCAAAAAATACAGGAAAACCACTAGAAGACATAAACAAAGATACAGAAAGAGATTACTTTCTATCCGCAAAAGAAGCAAAAAACTATGGACTAATAGACAAAATCATTGAAAATAAAAAATAATTTATGTATAATTAAACTGGTGATTATATGAAAAGCTGTGAATTAATTTGCAATAGAGAAAGTGGCAAAGGAATAAAAGGAAAAACACTAAGCGAAGTAGAAAACATCCTAAAAAAACATGGTTATGAAACAAACATCTATTTTACAGAAAAAAAAGAAGATGCTAAAAACCATGTAAAAAACCTAAAAGACAAAGATTTAGTCTTATCAATCGGTGGAGACGGAACATTCAATGAAATAGTATCAGGAAACCACTTAAGAAAAAATAAACTAGTACTATCACACATACCTGTAGGAACAACCAATGACATAGGACACATGCTAGGACTAAACAAAAACATTATAAAAAGTACAGAAAAAATCCTAGAAGGAGAAATAAAACAAGTAGACCTAGGACTAATAAATAACCAACCATTCTTCTATGTCGCAGGCTTCGGTAAATTCATAAACGTTCCATACCAAACATCAAGAAAACTAAAAAAGAAACTAGGACACCTAGCATACCTAATAAACGGTATAAAAGAATTCTTTCAAACAACAAAATTATATGAACTAGAATATAAAATAAATGATAAAACCTATCAAGGCTATTATTCCCTAATACTAATATCAAATGCAAACAGAATAGCAGGATTCAATAATATATATAAAAACGTAAAACTAGACGATAATAAGTTCGAAATAATGTTCTGTAACATCACAAGAAGAAAAGATTTAGTAAAAACACTAATACTACTTGTAAAAACTGGAATAACAAACGTCCCAGGAATATACTGTCATACAAGTGATAAAATAGAAATAACATTCAAAGAAAAAACAAAAAACAACTGGACAATAGACGGAGAAAAACTAAAAGATCAAAATAAAAAATATACAATAACAATTAACAAAGAACTAAAAATGCTATTACCAAAAAAAAACATACCAAAACTATTTATAAAAAAATAAAACCAGATTAAATCTCATTTACTATAACATAAAACATCTCCAAAAAGAGATGCTTTATTATGCAAAAAACAAAAGTTAAAAATACATAAATCACACCACTACCCCATTATATATAAATATCACCCATATCTATTTTTTTAATATATCTGCTAAATACAATTCATCATTCTCATGATGCTTCTTATATCTTTTATACTTTTTAATACTTTCTATTAAACTATTAACATTATTACCACCATAATACAATCTTATAGATTCAGTTGATTGATCATATTTTCTACCATTCATCTTTATATACTTTTTAGCAAACGATTTTGGAGACATTTTACTTTTTACTTTTTCATATTCTTTTTCCAAACCCTCATTAAGTATTAACAACATCTCAAATTCTGGTTTTATACAGTATTTATATATATCATCTTTAATTACTATTCTTTTCAAATCATTTGGTATAGAAAACCTATCATTTTGCTTATCCCCAACTCTATAAACCTTAACAGATGAACCATAATGCTTTAACTCAGATTTTATTGTAGGATGACTTAACTGTCTTATAACATATACCTTTAACCCAATTAAATCATTTCTTGAAAAAGTTAATAAATCATTATCTAAAAGTATATTTAATATAGCCTCCTCATTTTGACCCTCACACATTAATAATATTCTCATTACATTAATTCCTTCTTAAAATTCATTAATACATCATAACTTACATTCGTATTAAACTCATTTTCATAAAACTTATTACTCTTAGACAATTCTGTTCTAAACTTATAATTCTCATGCATATTCTCCAAATATATTCTATCATCATATTTACTAATATAAATATTATCACTCCTACCAAATAAATCTAACAATTCACAATAATGAGTAGTAAAAATCAATGTAGCATTTTTCTTATTAACAGATTTATCCTTATAAAGATTAACTAAATTCTCCACTAATGTTTTATGAAAATGATTCTCTATTTCATCAATAATTAAATCAGACCCCGTTCTTAAAGAATAAACAACAAATGTAAATAGACCAAAACCTTTAGTAGTTCCACTTGATAATATCTCATATAACTCCTTATCCGAAACTTCTTTTTCTAACTTATTTGAATAAATAATCTTATACTTATTTTCATTTATCATTTTTATATCTTTTAAATGCTCATCAAACATTTTTAACAACGAAGTAACCACCCCAAGATTATTATCCAACAACTTATATACATTAAAAGCACTAGCATAATCTCTATACATATTATCATCACTAGAACAATAAATTCCTCTTAACCCAATTTCTTTTAATAATAAATAAATCATTGAAGTATCTTCAGGTAATATCACTTTTTTTACAACTTCTTCAAATTTATCAAATTCAAACAAACTTTTAGCATGTGCTTTTTTATAAACTCTTTTATATAATTTTTCATTTTTAAAAAACACTGATGTACTATCTACTGAATTTACATTCTTTACCAAATCAGTAATATATCTATAAACAATTCCCTCATGAAAAAAAGTTATATCAAGACTAACTGTATCATCTATAAATTTAAAAACCTTTTCAGAACCCTTAATTCTATAATTAGAAAATATATCATAAACAACAGATAATAACTCTACAGCAGTCGTCTTACCAGAAGCATTCTTTCCTATAATACCTAATGTATTAAAAACATATAAATCTTCTGCTATTTCTTGTAATTCAAATTCCTTATCTGCCATAGTTTTATTTCCAATAGGTATAAAACTAATAGTAAAATCTTCATCACATAACTTAAAATTATTTGCAACAACTCTTAATAATTTCATCCTTTTATCCTCCCTATTCTAACTTAAATTATACCACATTTTTTCAAAAAAAACATTTTTTTTGTTTTTTTAAACATTTTAGCCACTATAATATACCATTTTATTTAAAAAATCAAGCATTTCACTAATATTATATGTATTTATTACTATTTAATACAACGAAATACCATTATTGCTTTAACCTAATTAATAACAAAAAAAGAAAATAATAAAAACAATACAACACCAAAAAAACATACCAAAACTATTTATAAAGAGTTAAGACCAACATCTTAACTCTTTTCATCTCTAATCCTATCAGCAAGCTCATGTATCTTTCTAAACCTATGACTAAGACCAGATTTACTAATAGATTTACCAGTCTCAACACTCATAATATTACTAAGTTCAAGTAAAGAAACCTCAGGATATTTCTCACGATACACAATAGCATCCCTAAGCTTTAAAGAAACACCATCAAGCCCAATTTTATCTTTAATTAAATTAATATCCAAAAACTGCTTACGACTAGCATCAATAATCTTATCAACATTAGCTTGTTCACAATTATTAAGCCTATTAGTCATATTTTTATGATCCCTATATATACGAATATCTTCATAATATAAAATAGCATTATTAGCACTCACTATCCTAAGAAAATCTCCTATCTTCTCAGCCTCTTTAACATAAGTCATATACCCCTTATCCCTAGGAATAACCTTAGAACTAATATCAAAATAAGAAAGAAGTTCAACTAAAAAATAAGCCTCATCCATTCTATCAACAAGAAACTCCATATGATACCTAGACTTCTTAGGATCATTAATACTACCCTTAGCAAGAAAAACACCACGCAAATAAGCCCTCTTAAGATCCTCACTATCTAAAAAATAATCAGGAATACTAGGAAACATAACACCATTATCACAAACCATAAGACTAGTTAAAAAACCAGAAAGTTTATCATCAATAACTATACTATAATAAGTCTTCTTAAAAACATTCTCTTTATCATTCTTAACCAAAGGAGTAATATCAAAAATCTCCTTAAGCAAAGAAAAAATCTTCCTAACAACCTTAGGATTCTCAGAAACAATAACAACCTCAGAACTTGTCATAAAAACATTATTTCTAAAAAAACCAGAAAGAAGACAAATATTCTCAAGCCTAGAATAACTATTAGAACAAATCTCATTCTTTATTTCAGTTGTAAAAGACATAACATCACCTCATCAAATAATTAAAAATACAAGTAGCAAGCTTAAGCCCATTATGACGAATATAACTACCCTCAATTACAAGCAAATCATCCAAAATAAGCTCACATCCCAAAGAAGCAATTCTCTCTTTATCTATCTTAACAAGACTCTTATTCTCAGAAGAAATATACTTATCAAGAACTAAAGAAGGAAGCTTACTATCTGCTGCTAAAACAGAATCAATTTTTCTTTTTCCAAGATAATTATTAATAATCTCAACATGATCCCCAACAGTATAATCTTCAGTCTCAAAAATTTGATCAACAGCATTACAGGTATAAAGAATCTTAGCACTACACTTATCAATAGCACTCCTAATATCTTTAGAAAGCAAATTAGGAATTATACTAGTATACAAACTACCAACACTAAACACAATTAAATCACAAGATAAAATCTCAGAAATAATCTCAGGATCAACATTAGGTTCCTCATCATAAAAAAGCTTCTTAATCTTACGCCTATCATGACCTATCTCACTCTCACCACGTATAATATCTCCATTCACAGTCTCAGCCATTAAAGTAAGATAATCTTCAGACAAAGGTAAAATCTTATGACGAACATTAAGAAAATCACCAAGTACTTTAATACTCTCCTTTAAACTACCAGTAATATTATACATACCAGCCATAATCAAATTACCAACAGGATGACCATCTAAATCAGTATAAGTATCAAACCTATATTGCAAAAGCTCTTTAATCTTATCATCAGCATTAGAAAGAGCAACAATTACCTTACGAACATCACCCATCGCAGGCATAAAAAACTCCTCACGAAGCTTACCAGTCGAAGACCCATTATCAGAAACACTAATAACAGTAGTTATATCAACAGGAAACTCTTTTAAACCACGGACTAAAAAACTAAGTCCAGTACCTCCTCCAAAAACAACAACTTTCTTATTCATATATAACACTAAGCAAAAGCTTAGTAAACACCACCTTTCTAAAAAGCTAAAAGCTATACATATTATACTAAATAAAACAAAAACAGTCTATTAAAAAAGAAAAAAACATGATATAATAACAAAATAAAATATTCAAAAAAAAGGAATGATGTATATGATAGAAATAAGAGATAAAGATTTAAAAGAATTAATACTAAATTTTGTATCTTTTCCAGATTACTTAAAAGGAGAAACATATTATCCCCCATACATAGAATATGTAGATAAAAGAAAATACGATGAAAACACTATTCACACCTTTGATGTAGAATCAGAACGCACTACAAAAATATATGAATGTAAATTTACTCTAAATAAAGAAAAACAACTACTAAATACAAACTGCACATGCCCACAATTTCAAGCAACAAAAAGTTGTAAACATATAGCAGCATGCCTAGTAAATCACCCAGAAAAATTATTAAACCCACAAAAACCTGATAACCTAATAGAAATCATAACTAAACAAATATTCAAAGATTTCAAACAAACAGAAGCCAAAATAAAAACAAAACAAGAAATAAAACTAGAAGTTATTATAAATTGTAACTCCTATGAACATCAATTAATACTAAAAATAGGACTTAATAAACTATACATGTGTAAACAATATAAACTAATTAACCTACTAGAAGCCATAGAAAACAATGAAACTTATACCTTAGGAAAAAGTTATACATATGACCCAGAAACACAATACTTTAATGAAAAAGATATGGAAATAATAAACTTCGTAAATATACTAAGCAAAAATAATCAACCATATAACCTATTACAACAAGGAGATCAAATAAAAAACTTAATAAGAGTGCTAAAAAATAAAACATTTACACTAAATGATTATAAAATAAAAGATATAAAGAATAAATTTCCACTAAAAACTCACTTAAACAAAGTAAATAACAAATATATCTTAGACATAGATTTACCAGATGATCTAATAATAATATCCCCTAACATAGAATATATACAGCAAGAAAACACTCTTTATCATTTAACAAAAGAACAAATACACCTACTTTATACTATAATAAAAAATGATATAAACAAACTAATATTTACAAAAGAAGAATTACAAAGTTTTAAAAATTCAGTACTACCAATTATAAAAAACAATATAGAAATAAATGAAACCATAAAAGAAATAAAAATAACAAACCAAATTACTCCAGAATTATACTTTGATTTATATAAAAACAAAATAATATGTAATTTAAAATTTAAATATGATGACACTACAATAAACTATTTTGATAAAAATACAACCATACTAAGAAATAACGAATTAGAAAATAATGTCTTAGAAGACTTATTAAAACAAGGATTTAAAGTAGAAAAAAACAAAATAATAATAACAGAAATAGAAGACATAGCAAAATTCCTAGAAGAAAACTTAATAACCTTAAGCGAAAAATATAAAACCTATACAACAGAAAAACTTAAAAATACAAACATAATAAAAAAGCAAAAAATAACAAGTACATTTTCAATAGGAAAAGATGGAATAATGAGCTATAACTTCGATATAGAAGGCATCAAAAGCGAAGAAATAGTAAATATATTTAAATCATTAAAAGATAATAAAAAATACTACAGATTAAAATCAGGAGACATATTAAATATAGAAAATAATCAAGAATTAAAAGATTTACATGAATTAACAGAAAACTTAGACTTAACAAATAACGAAATATCAACAGGTACTGGAGAAATACCAAAATATAAAGCAATATACTTAGATAGTTTAAAACAAAATAGTAATATAATAAAAACTAATAATCAATTTGATGAATTAATACAAAATTTTAGAAAATATAAAAATAGTAAAATAACACTTTCTAAAAAACAAAAAGAAATAGTAAGACCATATCAAGAAGAAGGTATAAAATGGTTATATAACATAGATAAATCAGGCTTCGGAGGAATACTAGCAGATGAAATGGGACTCGGAAAATCACTTCAAACAATATACTTCTTAGAACAATTAATAAAAGAAAAGAAAGAAGATAAATTCCTTATAGTAGTTCCAACTTCTCTTGCATATAACTGGGAAAATGAAATAAAAAAATTTGCCCCAAATATAAAATATAAAGTACTAGCACAAAATAGAAAAGAAAGAAGAAAAGAACTTGATAATATAAAAGATACAAATATTCTAATAACAACATATGGACTACTAAGAGAAGATAAAGAATATTATCAAAGCATGACATTTAGAGTAATGATAATAGATGAAGGACAAAATATTAAAAACTCAAATACAGAAATAACAAAAACAGTAAATAGTATAAAAGCACAAACAAAATTTGCTCTTACAGGAACCCCAATAGAAAACTCAGTAGCAGAATTATGGAGTATATTCAACTTTATAATGCCTGGTTTTTTAGGAACTAAAGAAAAATTCGAAGGAAAATATAGAATTAAAGACTTTGATGAAAATACAAATAAAAAATTAGATAATTTATCAAAACTAATAAATCCATTTATTTTAAGAAGAAAAAAACAAGATGTAATAAAAGATTTACCAGATAAAATAGAAAATAATATATATATAGAACTAACAAAAGAACAAAAGAAAATATATTTAGCAGAACTTGAAAAAATACAAAAAGAAACTGATGAATTATTAAAAACTGAAGGAATAACAAAAGTAAGATTCAAAATTTTAACGCTTTTAACAAAATTAAGACAAATATGTATAAATCCAAGTATTTTATATTCAAACTATAATGGTGGAAGTGGAAAAATAGAAGAATTAACAAATATTGTTAAAAACTCAGTAGAAAACGGACATAAAATCTTAATATTTACAAGCTTTCTAACTGCCCTTAACTTAACAAGAGAACATTTAGAAAAACAAGGAATAACATCATATACAATAGACGGAAATGTATCTAGTAAAAAAAGAAATGAATTAGTAAATAAATTTAATAAAGATAATACAAATGTATTCTTTATAACTTTAAAAGCCGGAGGCACAGGATTAAATCTAACCGGAGCAGATACTGTTATACACCTAGACTTATGGTGGAATCCACAAGCAGAAAACCAAGCAACAGATAGAGCTCATAGAATAGGACAAAAAAATACAGTACAAGTTATAAAATTAATAACAAAAGGTACTATAGAAGAAAAAATATTAGAATTACAAAACAAAAAGAAATTATTAAGTGATAAGTTAATAGATTCAAACAACAATGAAAACATATTCTCAAAACTAACAGAAAAAGATATAAAAGAATTATTATCATATGAAAATATGAAAGACTAAAGTACATAAAACATAACTTTAGTCTTTTTATTTATATTAATTATTATTATCAACAGAACTATTACCTAATATTCTAACACTACCATTTGCCTCAACTGTTCTAGTTGCTATATCTTTAAGTTCAGAATAAGCCTTATCCATTTTAACTTGTAATTCTTTATTCATAGCATTAAGTCTTTCTATTTCTAAAGATAAAGATTCTATCTTATCATTCTGTCTATCAATAGTATTCTTATATTCAGAAATAAGCAAATCTTTTTCAAATTTAAAATCCTTAGAAAGCTCTTTTTCTTTATCCTTAGCACCCCTAGAATATTCAGAAGCAAGCAAATCTGGTATTTTAGAAACTTCTTCTTCAAGCTCAGAAAACCTTTTTTCATTCTCTTTCGCAGATAAAAGCAACTTATTAGTTTCTTCCTCTTTAAGCTTAATATCAGAAAGACGTTTATTCTTTTCATCAAGCCATTTATTATTATCAATTTCCCTATCACGTTTTAACTTATAATTATACTCTTCAACCTCTCTATCACGTTCAAGTTTCATATTTCTAATTAATTTATCATAATTCTTCTTAACTTCCTCTTCCTTTTCAGAAAACTCACCCTCTAATTTCTTTAATTTTTCATTCAACTCCAAAGTCTTAACTTTTTCCTTTTCTTCCAAAGAACGAACCATATCTTTATGAGTATTAACAACCAAAGTAAGATCATTAAGCTCTCCATCAACACCATAAAGATCCTTTAACTTCTTTTCCAAAACATCAATAGCAATTAACAAACTATTATACTTTTCATTAAGCTCAGTAGAAAAAATATTAGAATCAACATTAACTTTAGTATCCTTAATAATTTTTTCTTCCCTTATTTTCTTTTGTTCCTTAACAGGATCAGATTTAATCTTAGAAAGCTCCTTTTCTCTTTTCAAAGCCTCATTAAGAGCCTCTAATATTTCAGCTTTAGTATTCTTTAATGTAATTTGTTCTTTTTCTTTCATAAAATATCAACTCCTAAAATTATTATACAAAAAATAAATCATATTAACAATAAAATACTAAAATTTTATAAAAAAATTAGTTACAGTTCAATCAAAAAACACTCGAATTCAAATAAATGAATTAAGTGTTTTTTTATTACATAAGCTCATCTTCTAAAGTCTCTAAAGCCTCATCAGACATAAATTGCTTTTTAAGTTCATAAGAAACATCACGATATTGCTTAGCACCAGTTCCCGCAGGAATAAGTTTACCAATAATAACGTTTTCCTTAAGACCTTGTAAAGTATCAACCTTACCTTTAATAGAGGCATCAGTAAGAACCCTAGTAGTTTCTTGGAAAGAAGCAGCAGATAAGAATGATTCAGTCTCAAGAGATGCTTTAGTAATACCAAGAAGTATAGGCTTACCAGTCGCAGGTTTCTTACCCTTTAATATAGCTTCTTTATTAACATCAGTAAAGTCTTTAATATTAACAAGACTACCAATTAATAACTCAGTCTCACCACCATCAGATATTCTAATCTTAGAAATCATACGACTTACAACAACTTCAATATGCTTATCACTAATATCAACACCTTGAGCTCTATAAGCCTTTTGAATTTCTTTTAAAATATATGTTTGAGCAGTAATAGGATCAGTAACAGCTAAAAGCTCTTTTGGACTTATATTACCCTCAGTAAGCTTTTCACCAACAGTAACTTCGTCACCTTTACCTACCCTTAACTTAGCACCATAATTAGTAACATGTTCAATTTCTTCAAGCTTATTCTTAATCTTAATCTTATACTTACCATGATCTTCTTTAATATCCTTAACTTTACCAGTAATAGTAGCAATAGTAGCTTGCCCCTTAGGATTACGAGCTTCAAATAACTCTTCAACACGAGGAAGACCTTGAGTAATATCCTCACCACCTGCAACACCACCAGTATGGAATGTTCTCATAGTAAGTTGAGTACCAGGTTCCCCAATAGATTGAGCAGCCATAATACCAATAGCCTCACCAATTTCAACAATATTACCAGTAGCTAAGTTTCTACCATAACATTTTTGACAAACACCATTATGAGTATTACAAGCAAGAATACTTCTTATTTCTACTTTTTCTATACCAGCATTAACTATCTTTTCAGCTTCTTTTTCATTAATAAGAGCATCCTTTTCCACAATTACCTCCTTAGTTTCAGGATTAATAATCTTCTTACTAGCATATCTACCAACAATACGATCATAAAGATTTTCAATAACAGTATTATCTTTATCATTAATAAATGCCTCAACTGTAACACCAAAATCAGTACCACAATCAGCTTCCTTAACAATAACATCTTGTGAAACATCTACAAGTCTTCTAGTTAAATATCCAGAAGAAGCAGTGTTAAGTGCAGTATCCGCACTACCCTTACGAGCACTATGAGTAGATAAGAAGAACTCAGAAACAGAAAGACCTTCTTTAAATGATGAAATAACTGGAATTTCAATAACGCGACCACCTGGTTTACTCATAAGACCTCTCATACCAGAAAGTTGAACAAATTGAGAAATCTTACCACGAGCACCAGACTTCATCATCATAAATATTGGATTAGTTAAAGACTTATCAGCAATATCTTGAAGTTCAGCTTGAACTTGATCCTTAGCCTTATACCAAACATTAATAACACTCTCATATCTTTCTTCTTCAGTAATTAAACCTCTAGAATATTGCTTATTAATCTTATCAACAGTCTTCTTAGAATCTGCAATAATCTTAGATTTAGAACTACTAGTAGCAACATCATGAGTAGATACAGTAGCACCACTAATAGTAGAATACTTAAATCCTAAATCTTTTAATCTATCAAGCATAATAGAAGTCTCAGTAGTCTTATAAAGTTTAAATATTTGAGCAATTATTTGTTTCAAAGTCTTAACAGGGAAAGGCTCAACAAGAGGCATTTCCTTAATAGCTTCTTTTATATTAGTACCAGGTTTTAAGAAATACTTACTAGGAGTAATCTTTTCAATATTTTCCTTAGTAGGTTCATTTATATAAGGAAAAGTATCAGGTAAAATCTCATTAAATATAAGTTTACCAACAGTAGTAACTAAATAATCATCCTTATGCTCTTCAGAAAATAACTTATGTTTAAAAGAATTAACCTTAAGAGCAATTCTAGTATGAATCTTTAAGTTTCCACGTTCATACTCCATAATAGCTTCATTAGAATTCTTAAACACACGACCCTCATCTTCATCAAGCTCTTCCATAGTAAGATAATAATTACCAAGAACCATATCTTGAGCAGGAGTAACAACAGGTTCTCCACTCTTTGGATGAAGAATATTATTAGCACCAAGCATTAAAAGTCTAGCTTCAGCTTGAGCTTCCTCAGAAAGAGGTACGTGAACAGCCATTTGATCCCCATCAAAATCCGCATTAAACGCAGGACACACAAGAGGATGAAGACGAATAGCCTTACCACCAATTAACTTAGGTTCAAACGCTTGAATACCAAGCCTATGAAGAGTAGGAGCACGATTAAGCATAACTGGATGTTCTTTAATAACTTCTTCAACAACATCCCAAACTCTTTCATCTTGATTATCAATAAGTTTCTTAGCAGCCTTAATATTATGAGCAATACCCTTTTCTACTAAACCATGAATAACATGAGGCTTAAACAATTCAAGAGCCATACCCTTAGGAAGACCACATTGATACATTTTTAAACTAGGGCCAACTATAATAACAGAACGACCAGAATAATCAACACGCTTACCAAGTAAATTTTGACGGAAACGACCTTGTTTTCCCTTTAACATACTAGAAAGTGACTTCAAAGGACGATTTCCCGCACCAGTAACACTCTTACCACGACGACCATTGTCAAATAAAGCGTCAACTGCTTCTTGAAGCATTCTCTTCTCATTTTGAATTATAATAGATGGAGCTCCAAGATCAATAAGTTTCTTAAGACGATTATTACGATTAATAACACGACGATATAAATCATTTAAATCACTAGTAGCAAATCTACCACCATCAAGTTGAATCATAGGACGAAGTTCAGGTGGAATAACAGGAATACAATCAAGAATCATCCATTCTGGCTTATTACCTGATTTATAAAAAGCATCAAGAATATCAAGTCTCTTAAGAAGACTAGCCCTCTTTTGACCCTGAGCAGTCTCAAGCTTATTACGAATATCCTCTATTTCTTTACCAAGATCAACTTGTTTAAGAAGTTCCTTTACAGCTTCAGCACCCATACCAACACGGAAACCATCACCATATTTTTCATAATAAGCACGATATTCCTTTTCACTTAAAGTTTGTTTATTCTCAAGAGGAGCAATACCTTTATCTATAACAACATAAGATACAAAATATAACACTTCTTCAAGATCCCTTTGACTCATATCAAGAACTGTACCCATACGAGAAGGAATACCCTTAAAATACCAAATATGTGAGACAGGAGAAGCAAGTTCAATATGTCCCATTCTTTCTCTTCTAACCTTAGAACGAGTAACTTCAACTCCACATCTATCACAAACAATATTCTTATACTTTACTCTCTTATACTTACCACAAGAACATTCAAAATCCTTAGTAGGCCCAAAAATCTTTTCACAGAAAAGCCCATCCCTTTCTGGCTTTAAAGTACGATAATTAATAGTTTCAGGTTTTTTAACCTCTCCATAAGACCAATCACGAATCTTATCAGAAGATGCAATACCAATTTTCAAAGCTTCAACTTTATTAACTTCTATCATTAGTATCTCACCTCTCTTTCTTCTTTCTCATCAGAAAAGTCTAAATCATCATCCATATCAAGTTCAACATCTTCCTCAAAAGACTCTTCTTCTTCAAAAGAATTATTATCATCAAGTTTTTTTATTTCCATATCATCAATAGCAAATGAAGTCTTTTCATTAGTCTCTTCTCTTTCTATTTCTTTTAAATCAAGAACTTCATTCTTATCATTAATAATTTGAATATCAAGTCCTAAAGCTTGGAATTCTTTAACAAGAACTCTAAATGATTCAGGAACACCAGCTTGATCAACTTTTTGACCCTTAACAAGTGCTTCATAAACCTTAACACGTCCAATAACATCATCAGACATAACAGTAAGAATTTCTTGAAGAGTATTAGCAGCACCATAAGCATAAAGTGCCAAAACTTCCATTACCCC
>CAZBFY010000010.1:0-16053 GCA_964491445.1 uncultured Mycoplasma sp. | reverse complement strand
CAGTCCCAATGTGGCCGATCACCCTCTCAGGTCGGCTACGCATCGTCGCCTTGGTAGGCCTTTACCTTACCAACTAGCTAATACGCCGCAGGCTCATCTTTAAGTGAAGCTTTAAAGGCTTCTTTTAACATTAAATAACGTATCATTTAATGTGTCATCCGGTATTAGCAGTCGTTTCCAACTGTTATCCCAGTCTTAAAGGCAGATTCCTACGTGTTACTCACCCTTTCGCCACTAGGTGGAGAATCCAATCAAATTAAATCCAACTTTGTGCAAGCACTCCATCTTCAATAAAAATCATGGGCCACCTCGTTCGACTTGCATGTCTTAGGCATGCCGCCAGCGTTCATCCTGAGCCAGGATCAAACTCTCCAATAAAAAATTTATCTTTAGTTTGATTTTTAATAATTATAATTTCCTAGCTATCTCAAATTGACGTTTTGCTCAGTTTTCAAAGATCAAATCTTTTTGAATTTCAGTCTTTTTTGTCGACTGCTTATTCATTGTATCAAAAGTTGTTATTACTGTCAAGCACTTTTGCAAAAAATTTTAATTTTTTTTATTTTGCTTTTTTTTGCGTGTTTTCTTTGTTGAAAACGTTTTCTATCTTAATATGAATTTCACTATTTGTCAATACAATTTTTTATTTTTTTTCAACTTTTTTAGTTTTTGATGTGTTTTACTTGATTTTCTGCGAAAAATCTTTTAGTTTGAACTTCATATTTTTTATTTTAGTGTTTTTTTATTATTTGTTTTTTTAGTTTTTTTGTTTAGTTTTTTCTTTGTTTTTGTGGTTGTTCTTATAAGTTTTTGTGTTTCAATTTATAAATTCTTGTGTTTTGTTATTTAATTTTTATTTTATTTTGTTACCTTTTTTGACTTAATTTTGTTGTTGTTTTGCTATTTTATTTGGTTTTTACGATTTTATGATTGTTTTTTTGTTATCTTTTTTATTGTTTTTTAACTTTTGTTTATTGCATTATTTGTTTTTTAGTTTTTGTTGTTTTATATTTTTCATAGTAATAGTCTATTATTTCTTTATTAAATGGGTATTCTTTGTTTCTTACTTTATTAATAAGTACTGTTAGTTCTCTTTTTAGTATTTTGTCTATGTCTTCTGAATATTCCATCTTTTTTTTATGATATTTGTATTCTCCCCTATCCAGTACTTTAAAAGAGCCATCTGGGAATACTCTTAGGTCTAAGTCGTAGTCTATATATTTTATTGTTTTTTCTTCAATTATGAATGGTGATGCTATATTACAATAATAATATATTCCAGTTTTTTTTATTTGTCCTATTATATTGAACCAGTTGTTTTTTGAAAAAAACATTATTGCGGGTTCTTTGGTGTGCCATGTTCTTCCATCTGATTCTATTACTTGGGTTTTGTAGTTTCCAAATACTAAATACTCTTCGTTTTCATTTAAATAAGTTGCTTCATCCCAACTTCTATGGATTTTACCATCGTGTTTATAACTATGAATATTTAAGTGTTCTCCTACTTTGTAGTTTTCCATTTTTCTTTTTTCCTCTCTTTATTTTTATTTCTTTCTTGTTTTATTATATATTTTTTTTACAAAAAAAACAATCTTATTTTGCGATTGTTTCTAGTGCTTTTTTTAATTGATTATCATCTTTTTTACTATATGTTGTGTAGTATTTTTCATTTTGTTCTATTTCTATTGTTGGTTTTATTCCTTTTTTGTTTATTTCTTTTCCTTTTGATGTTTTCCACGTTTCTATTGTATATTTTATTACTCCACCACTTGGTAATGTTTTTGTTTTTTGAACAGTTCCTTTTCCGTAGGTTGTTTTGCCTATTAGTGGAGCATTTAGTTGTTCGTTTAGTGCTGATGCTAATACTTCGGATGCTGATGCACTTCCTTCGTTTATTAATACTACTATTTTATATTTTTTATCATTGTTTTTGTTTGAGTATTTAATTTCTTTTTTGTTTTTTGATATTATTTGTATTATTGGTTGTTTTTTATCTATGAATTCATTTGCTATATTTAGTACTGTATCTAGGTGTCCTCCTTCGTTATATCTTAAATCTATTATTAATTCTTTTATGTTTTCTTTATCTAGTTCTGCTAGTTTTCGTTTTAATTGTTCATCTGTATTGCTTGCGAATACTGATATTTGTAGGTATCCTACTTTTTGTTTTTTTGTTGTTAATATTTCTTTTTTTACTGATGGTATTTCTACTTTACCGGTTGTTACTTTTATTTCTTTTTCTTTATTACCTCTTTTTACTGTTAGGTTTATTGTTTTGTTTTTGGTACCTTTTATTTTTTTTGATATTTCTTCAGCATTTAATTTTGTTACGTCTTCTCCATTTATTTTAAGATATTGATCTCCTTCTTTTAATCCGGCTTGTTCTGCTGGGGAGTTTTCATATATTTCTTTTATTGTTATTAATTTTCCTTCTTCTTGAATGATGCCTGCTCCTAGACCATAGAAATATCCGTTTAGTTCTTCTTCTAATTCTTCTTTTGTTTCTTTATCATAGTATACTGAATGTTGATCTCCTAGTAGTGATATCATGCCTTTAATTGCGGCTTCTTTTAGTTCTTCTTTGCTTACTTTATTTATGTATTCTTCTGACAAAGTGTTATATACATTTTCTATTTCTGTTAGGTTTGGAGTGCTTTTTTGTGTTAGGGATAGGCTTGTACCATTTTTGAATATTATTTCTCCTAGTAATAGGCCGAATGTTAGGGCCATTATAAATACTAATATGAGTTCTATTGTGTTAAATTTGTTTTTTTGTAAGTTTATGTTTGGTAGGTATCTTTTTATTTTTTGGAGTTGTTTGTGTTTGTTATTTTTGTTATTTTTATTATTTTTCATTTTTTTCACCTCTATGATATTATGGTAGCATATTTTTTTGTTTTTTGATAGGGTGTTTTTGTATGTAAAAAGATAGACTTTTTTTACTTGTCTATCTATTATATAGTTAATGGGTTATTTTTCGTTTATTGTTGATACTATGTTTATTGATTTTGCTACTTCTAGTAGTTCTTTTTTGTTCATTTGATCTGATACTATGTAGTATTCTACTCCGTTACTTGTCCATGTATATGATGTGTCTGTTAGTGAACCTACTGTGTCTATTAGCATGAATGGTTCTCCATATGTTGGTATTATTTCTAATTTTTCTGATGGTTTTACTGTTTCTTGAACTAGAATGAATGGGTTGTCTCCTGAGAATGTCATTATTACTCTTTCTCCAGTTGTTGTTTCTATTACTTCTTTATCTGATAGTGTTGTGTTTGTTGGTAAATATAGTGGGAATACGTTTTCATCTATTTTTGCTGTTTCTTCTGTTTGGGTATTTTCGTTTGTGCTATTTCTATCTTCATTTTCTGTGTTATTTGTAGTTTCTTCTGTTGTATTTCTATTTTCGGTTTCTTCATTAATGTTTTCTGATTCAGTATTTGTGTTTTCTGTTTTTATTTCTTCGTTTGTTTTTGGACTGGTTGTTTCTTCTGTTTCTTTTGTTGTTTCTTTAAAGTTTTTAGTTATTTCTTCTAGACTGAATTCTGATTCGTTAAAGTTTGCTTTTTTGTCTATGTTTTTTACTATGAATTCGATATAGCTTATGTCTTGATCATCTTGGACTTCTACTTTTTTTAGATTATAGTTTTTATCTATTATTATGTTTTGTTTTGTGTATTTTGGGTTATTTGGATAGTTTGTTTTTGTTGTGTAGATATAATCATTGTCTTTTTGTGTGAATTTGTATTCTTTGTCTTCTTTTAGATCTTTTGCTACTGATGTTAATAGATAGCTTTGTGAGTTGTTATTTGGCCAGTCGCTTTGAAATTTAAAGCTTTTATTTAGTGATGGTGTTATTACGTATACTCCTTCTTTGTTTTTTAATATTATTTGTTCATAGTTATTTGATTTGTTTGTTAGTGTTACTTTGTAATTGTCTTCTTTTTGGTATTTGACTTCTATATTGTATTCATAGTTATCATCATTATTTGTTAGTTTTAGTGTTCCTTCCATTTGATATGCTTTTAGTTTTTCTATATCTTTTATGAAGTTATCTTTTATTTCTTTATCATCTAGTGAGTTACATCCTGTTAAACATATTGTTGCTAATAAGGCAACTAGTAAAAATATTTTTTTCATTTTTCACCTCTTCTTGCTTTCAATTAATTATATTTTTTTGCTTTGTATATATTCTTTTTTTTGTGAATATTTTTTTTGTTTTTATACATAATATTTATTAGAGGAGGTAATGTATGGAAACACTTCAGAAAATTGCTCTGGTATTTACTATCATTGGTGCTGTTGTATGGGGATTAATTGGTTTATTTGATTTTAATTTGGTTGAGTTTATTTTTGGTGATGGTAGTATATTAGCAAGAATTGTATATACTATTGTTGGTATATGTGGACTTATTAATATTGGTTTGCTTGTACAAAAAATTGAAATAAAATAACACTTCGTTTGGAAGTGTTAACTTTTTTTTATTATTATGGATTTACTTGATTTACCATAGTATGTTTTATTTCCGATTTTTTTATATGCTTTTACTTTGTAAGAGTATTTTTTTCCTTTTTTTACTTTTGTATCTGTATAGCTTGGTTTTGTTGTTGTTTTTATTTTTTTGTATGTTTTTCCTGTTTTTTTATAGATTATATATCCTGTTACTTTGTTTATTTTGCTGTATGTTATTTTTATTGTTTTTTTTGTTTGGGTTGTTCTTGTTATTTTGATATTGTCTAGGCCACATGGTACTCTTAGTACGGGTCCTGTTGCATAGTTTTTGTTTGTTGCTTTGTGCCAATGATTATGTTTTCCGTGTTGTCCGTATTTTGTGTTGTTGCAATATACTATTGTGGCTTTTTTTAGTTTACCTGGGGTTGCGGTTGTTGTTATTGGTGTTAGGATTAGTGTTGTTATTATTATAAATATTATTATTTTTATTTTTTTCATTGTTTTTTTCTCCTTTTCTTTATTATATATTTTTTTATTATGTTTGTCTTTGTATTTTTTAAATTTGCGTTTTAGTTTTGAAAAGGAGTGTTTGTTAGTCTTTCCAGTTGTTAATTGATCCTAGATTATATACTTGTTTGTATCCTAGGTTTATTAGTTTATTTTGGGCTTCTTTGCTTCTTTTTCCGCTTTGGCAGTATAGAATAATTTTTGTGTTTTTATTTGGTACTTGTTCTTTTATGTTTTTATCTATTTCGTTTAGTGGTATTGATATAGCGTTTTCTATGTGTTTGGTGTTATATTCTGTTAGTGTTCTTACGTCTATTAGTATTGCTCCTTCTTTTATTAAGTTGTTTGCTTGTTGGTAGTTTATTTCGGTATTTTGGGTTGTGCATCCACATAGTGTTAGTACTAGTGTTAATATTAGTATTATTTTTTTCATATCTTTTTCCTTTCTTTGTTTAAATAAAAATAAGGACGATGCCTTATTTTATTATTATTGTAACTGTTTTTGTTTGTGGAGTATATGTAAGTTTTGAGTCTTCTCCAGTTACTTCTACTTTTACTTTGTGTGTTCCTTTTCCTAATCCTTGTAGATTTACAAAGGCTTGTATATTTTCTACTGATGCTTCTTTTATATTAGATGCAGAGCCTTTTACTATTACTGATGCTACTGAATCTTGTTTTGATGCTGCTTGTGCTGTTAATCCGTTTTCTAGATTTTTTGTAGCTATGTTTACATTTTTGATTGTTTTTTCTTTTACGTCTGCTAGAGTTACTTTTGCTATTACTGATTTTACTGAAATATCTCTTACTCCGCTTGGAAGTGATAGGTTTATTGTGTATTCTGTTTCTTTGCTTATTCCTTCGACGTTGATGTTAACTGGTATGTATGATATTTTTTCTAGTACTTTTTCGTCGCTGTAAATTGTTGCTTTTGTTTTACTTAGTTTTATTTCATCTATTGCTTTACCGAATACAACGTTTCCTTCTGGAATTACTTTTAGTGGTACTTCTTTGCTTGGAGATGATATTTCTATACTTGCATCTATGTTGCCTGGTACTATTTCTACGTCTAGTTTTTGTCCTTTGTCATCGTAGGCTACTAGTGGTATTTCTTTTAGTGTTGTGGTTCCTACGGTTGGATTTGTTATTTTTCTTACGTCTACTAGGGCTTTTACGGTTGCTATTTGTTCTAGTTTGTATTCTGCTCCTTTTACGTATACTTCATCTCTGCTGAATGTTATGTCTTGAATTGTGTATTTTGAATCTAATTTGTCTTCGTATAAGATTTCTTTTGTTATTTTTTTTGATTCTGACATTTTTTCGTAGACTACTACTGTTGCAGTTGATGGATCTAGTTTGTATTCTACTGATGATACGGAACCTGAGTATTTTAGATTTACTTTGTGTGTACCGGGTTTTAGATCTCTTAAATCTATTACTACTTCTTCGTTTGAGTATTGTTTTGCTAGGTATAGATCTGCTCTTCTTCCTATCAGGGTTATGTCTGCGGTATCTGGTAGTCCTTCGATTACATATGCTTCTTCATTATATAGTGCTGTTACTTTTTTATTGTATAGTATGTCTGCTGAGTTGTTCATCATTAGTTCTGTTGTATTGTCTACTACTAAAAAGGCACATAGTGATAATATTAGTGATAGTACTATTAATACTAATTTGTTGTTTAATAGTCTGTCTATTGGTTTGCTACTTCCTTTTAGTGGTTTCATTATTAATAGCATTAGTTTTGCTATTGGGGTTATTATTATTTTATCTATTATGTTATAGATTTTGCTTATGAAATAGTATATTCCTCTTGCTATTTTTTTTATGCCTGAGTTTTTCTTTTTTGTTTTCTTTTTTGAGGATTTTTTCTTTGCCATTATAAATCTTCCTCCTCATCAAATTCATCTTCAAATTCATCTTGTTTTGGTCTTAGTTCATCTATAAGTAATATTCTTGCATCATCTATTGTTAGGTTATAGAATAGTTCTCCTTTTATTGCTATTGATACTCTTCCTGTTTCTTCTGAGACTACTATTGCTAGGGCGTCTGTTTCTTCTGTTATTCCTAGGGCTGCTCTATGTCTTGTTCCTAATCTTTTGTTTATTTTTAAGCTGTTGCTTGTTGGGAATACTGCTCCAGCACTGCTTACTTTATCTCCTTGAATTATTACTCCTCCATCATGTAATGGGTTGTTTGGAAAGAATATTGAAACTAATAGTTCGCTTGATATTTCTGCGTATAGGTTTGTTGCTTTGTTTATGTAGTCTATTAAGCTTACATCTCTTTCTATTACGATTAATGCTCCAATTTTTGATTTTCTCATGCTGTCTACTGCTTGGATTATTTCGTAAACTAGTCTTTCTCTTTCATCTACTGTAAGGACTTTGTGTCTTCCTAGTAATTGGGTTTTTCCTATTTGTTCTAGGATTGATCTTATTTCTGGTTGGAATATTATTATTAGTGCTAGTGGTCCCCACTGAATTACATATTCTAGTAAAAGTCCTACTGTTACTAGGCCTGCTAGGTCTGCTACTACTTTTATTATTATTATGAATAGTATTCCTTTAAATAATAGTGATAGTTTTACGTTGTTTTTTATGTTTTTTAATAATGTATAAATAAGTAGCCATACTATGGCTATGTCTAGTATTTTTTGTATTGTTTCTATAATTGTATCAAAACTCATATTTACCTCCGAATGTTTTTTATTATATCATTTAATTTATTTTATGTAAAATTATTATTTTTTTATGTTATTCTTTAATAAGTATACTATAAAAAAATAAAAATTGTAAGGTGTATTATACAATTTTTATTTTTTTATTTATATATTGGAAATTTTTTTGTTATTTTTAGTACTTTTTCTTTGTTTTTATTTAGTTTTTCTTTGTTGTCATAATTTTGTAAAGTATCTATTATTATGTCTGCTATTTCGATGAATTCTTGTTCTTTTAGTCCTCTTGTTGTCATTGCTGGGGTTCCTATTCTTATTCCACTTGTTGTTTGATATGATTCTGTTTCGTTAGGTATGGAGTTTTTGTTACATGTTATGTTTATTTCATCTAGTATTTTTTCTGCTTGTTTTCCTGTTATGTTAAAAGATGTTTTTACGTCTACTAGCATGAGATGTGTTTCTGTTTTATTTGATATTATTTTTACTCCTTTTTCTTGGAAGTGATTTGACATTGCTTTTGCATTTTTTATTATTTGTTCTTGATATTCTTTAAATTCTGGTTGTAGGGCTTCGTAAAAGCATTGTGCTTTGGCTGCTATTACGTGCATTAATGGGCCGCCTTGTATTCCTGGGAATATTGTTCTGTTTATTTTTTTTGCTATTTCTTCATTGTTTGTTAGTATTATTCCTCCACGTGGGCCTCTTAGGGTTTTGTGTGTTGTTGAGGTTACTACATCTGCGTAAATGCATGGGTTTTGGTGTAGGTCTGCTGCTACTAGGCCTGCTATGTGGGCCATGTCTACCATTAGGTATGCTCCTACTTTGTCTGCTATTTCTTTAAATTTTTTGAAATCTATTTTTAGTGAGTATGCTGATGCTCCTGCTATTATCATTTTTGGTTTTTCTTTTATGGCTAGTTTTTCTATTTCTTCATAGTTTAAGCTTTCTGTTTCTTTATCTAGTGTATATGATACAATTTCATAGTCTTTACCACTAAAGTTTATTGGGTGTCCATGGGTTAGATGACCTCCATTTGAAAGGTCTAGTCCCATTACTTTATCTCCTTGTTCTAGTAGAGCTCTATAGACTGCTTGATTTGCACTACTTCCTGAATGTGGTTGTACGTTTGCGTATTTGCAACCAAATAATTCTTGTAAATATTTTATTGCTTGTTTTTCGAATATGTCTACGTAATTACATCCTCCATAATATCTTTTGTCTGGGTATCCTTCGGCATATTTGTTTGTTAGGATACTTCCTTGTAGTGTTAATATGTCTTTTGATACGTAATTTTCTGATGCAATTAGTTCTATGTTTTGTTCTTGTCTTATGCTTTCTTGTTCTAAAGCTTGTTTTAATATTTGATCCATTTTTATCACCTTTTTAAGTATACTATTTTTTTTGATGTTTTTCTACTTTTTTGGATCAAAAAAGAATAATTATTCATTTATTCTTAGTAACATGGTATCTAATTCTTCATATAAACTTTCTTTTTTCTTTTTGCTTGTGTTTTCTTTGGTTATTAGTTTGTGTTTTAAGAGATACTTGTATAATATTCTATTTAGTTCATCTATGTTATCAAATATACTTAATATATAGTCGTGCATTGTTTCGTTTGATGATTCTAATAGTTTGTTTGTTGTTGTTTTTAACAAGTTTTGTTCATAGAGATAGAGTGTCATTAGATTTTCTTTTTCTTTCATTAGATTATCCTTTCTTTATCATCTAATAGTTTCATTATTGTTATTAGATTTTGTTCGTGTGTATCTCTTATTTCTTTTAGTATTGTTTTTATATCTTTATCATAGGTTTTTTTTTCGTATTCTTTTGTTTGTTTTATGATTAGATAGTTTTCGTTAAATAGTTCTTTTAGTCCTTTTAAATCATTTGGAGATAGTGTTAGTTTTTCCATATTTTTCCTCCATTAATATAATGTTTCTTTTTGGAGGTTTTTATTCATTATTTTTTTCTTGTTTCTAAATTTGGGGATTCGTACCCTATCTTTATTAGTTCTTCTATTATGTCTTCATAATAATATTTTTTTGTTGGGGTTGTTTGTTGTAGTTGATATGCTGATAGTTCTTTTTTTATTTCTTTTGGAAAGTTTAAGTGATATAAATCTATGTAATCTCCCATTTGATTTTTGAATGTTCCATTTTTTAAGTAGTATAGTAATAAGCTTAGGATACTTAGTTTATCATCTTTTATACTTTTTGTTATTTTTTCTTCGAGTGGTATTTTGTCTTCTTGGTATACGTTTTCTTTTGAGATGAATTGTTCTATTATCATTGCATCTAAATCTATTAGTGCTAGTTCTTTTTTGTTTATCATTATGTTTTCTGAGTATATGTCTGTATGATAGATGTTTTCTTTATGCATTTGTTTTATTTTTTCTGTTATTTGTTTTATTAGAATTAGTAATTGTTTTGTTGTTAGGGTATCTAGGTTAGGACTATGTCCTAGGGTTTCGTAGTTTGTTAGATATGGTAGTGTTATTTTGCATTCTGTTTCTGGGTGTTGTTGTTTTTCTTCTTTTGTTAGGTTTTCTATTTTTGTTGGTGTATTTAAAAATGGTATGTTTTTTTGTTGTAGGACTAACCAGGCTTCTTTTGGAGCTGGTGAGTATTTTATTAGTTCTTTGTCTTTTTTAAATATTCTTGGATATATCATTCCGTGTACTTTATAACTTGGCATAGTACTTCCCCTTTCTTTTGGTTCTGTATTATATCATTTTTTGGTATTTTTTACAAGTAAAAAGGAGTTTTATTCTCCTTTGAACTGTAATATGTATATATTTTCTTTGTATTTTTTGTTTTTTGAAACCTAGTTTTTTATAAAATAAATTTGCTTTATTTTGAATTAGTGTACTTACTATCACATATTTATAGTTTTCTTTTAAGATATTTAAAGTATGGTTAACTAGTTTTGTTCCAATTCCTTTGTTTTGGTATTTTTCTTCTACATATAAAGCATATATTTCTGCATATTGTTTATTGTAATTTTTTTGTTAGGGGCATATTTTATAAAACCTATGATGTTGTTATCTTCTGTATATACTATATATTTTTCTATACTTTGTTTACATTTTTTTATTGTTTCTTTAGTTTTGTTTTCTAAATTTTCTAGAAATTCTTGAGGAAATATTTTATGATATGTTTTTTTCAACTATTCATATTTATTTTTACTATGTCTTTTGCATCTTGTTTTGTTGCTTTTCTTATTCTTTCTTATTGTTTATTCTTGTGTTATGATTATTTCATTTTCTTTTATGTCTACTTTTATGTCTTTGTTTGGTTTTATTTTGTTTTCTATTAGTTGTTTTGCTAGTGTTGTTTCTAGTTTTTTGTTTAATAATCTTTTTAGTGGTCTTGCTCCAAAGTATTCGTTGTATCCATTTTCTATGAAATAGTCTTTTGCTTTTGGTGTTAGTTTTATTTTTATGTTTAGTTCTATTAGTCTTTGTTCTATTTCTTTTATTAGTTTATCTAATACTTCATATAGTACTTCTTTTGATAGTTTTTTGAATAGTACTATTTCATCTATTCTGTTTATAAATTCTGGTGTTAGGTATTTTTTTAGTTCTTCTAGGACTTTTTCGTCTTGGTTTTCTAATATATATTCGCTTCCTATGTTTGAGGTCATTATTATTATTGTGTTTTTGAAGTCTACTACTTTGCCGTTTGAGTCTGTTAATCTTCCGTCGTCTAGTATTTGTAATAGTAGGTTTAGTACGTCTTTGTGGGCTTTTTCTATTTCATCAAATAGTACTATGCTATATGGGTTTCTTCGTACTGCTTCGGTTAGTTGGCCTCCTTCTTCGTATCCTATGTAACCTGGGGCTGCTCCGATTAGTCTTGAACTTGAATATTTTTCCATGTATTCTGACATATCTATTCTTATTAAATGGTGTTTGTCGTCGAATAGTTCATATGCTAAGCTTTTTGCTACTTCGGTTTTTCCTACTCCGGTTGGTCCTAAAAATATGAATGAACCTATTGGTTTTTCTGGATCTTTTATTCCACTTCTTGATCTTATTATGGCATTACTTATTAATTCTAGAGCTTCTTGTTGGCCTTTTACGTTTTTATTTAAGTTTTGTTCTAGTTGTAATACTTTGTCTTTTTCACTACTCATTAGTTTTGTTATTGGGATATTTGTCCATTTGCTTATTACTTCTTTGATGTTTTCATCTGTTACTGTGTCACTTAGTAGTGTATTGGTATTTTGTTTTTTTAGTTTTTCTAGGTCTTGTTCTAATTTTGGTATTGTTCCGTGTTTTAGTCTTGCTGCTGTTTCTAAGTCGTAGGTGTTTTCTGCTTGTTCTAGTTTGAATTTTGTTTTATCTAGTTCTTCTTTTGTTTCTTTTATTTTTTTGTTTATTTCTTTTTCTTGGTTCCAACTGTCTGTTAGTGTTTTTTCTTCTTGTTTTAGTTCTTTTAGTATGTTTGTTATTTCTTCTTTTCTTTTTTTGGATAGTTCGTCTTTTTCTTTTTTTATTGCTTCTTTTTCTATTTCTAGTTTCATTATTTTTCTTGTTAGTTTATCTAGTTTTGTTGGGCTACTATCCATTTGTACTTTTAGGTTTGCACATGCTTCGTCTATTAGGTCTATTGCTTTATCTGGTAAGTATCTGTCTGTTATGTATCTATTTGATAGTGTACTTGCTGATATTAGGGCTTTGTCTTGAATTGTTACTCCGTGGTGTATTTCGAATCTTTCTTTTAGCCCTCTTAGTATTGCTATTGTGTCTTCGACTGTTGGTTCTGAAACTAGTATTTTTTGAAATCTTCTTTCTAATGCTCCATCTTTTTCTATGTATTTTCTATATTCATTTAAAGTGGTTGCTCCGATTAGATGGATTTCCCCTCGGGCTAGCATTGGTTTTAGGATGTTTCCTGTATCCATAGCTCCTTCTTGTGCTCCGGTTCCTACGATGGTATGTATTTCATCTATGAACATTATTATGTTGCCTTGTGATTTTTTTATTTCTTCTAGAACTTTTTTTAGTCTTTCTTCAAATTCTCCTCGATATTTGGCTCCTGCAATTAAAGAGGCCATGTCTAGTTCCCATATTGTTTTGTTTTTTAATGATTCTGGTACGTCTCCTTTTACTATTCTTTGGGCTAGGCCTTCTACTACTGCGGTTTTTCCTACTCCGGGTTCTCCGATTAATACTGGGTTGTTTTTTGTTTTTCTTGATAGTATTCTTGTTATACTTCTTATTTCTTCGTCTCTTCCTATTACTGGGTCTACTTTTCTTTCGTTTATGTCTTTTGTGATATTTCTACCATATTTTTCTAAAACGTTTTCTTCTTCATAATTTTGATTAAACATTTTTATCACCTCTTGGAGTAATTATAATACTTATATTAGCACTTGTCAAGTTTGAGTGCTAAGTTGATATTTTTTTAAAACTATACTTTTTTTAGTATAGTTTGTTGTTATAGTTTTTTAATAGTTGTTTGCACCCTGTATTTTCTATTTGTGTTATCTTTATTGTGTTATTTGGTTGTTTTATATATTCATAGATAAAATCATCTCTAAAGCCTATGTTTGCTACTTCTTTTTTGTCTGTTGCGTAATATATTTCTTTTATGTTTGCCCATATTATTGCGGATAAGCACATAGGGCATGGCTGGCTTGTTGTGTAGATGATGCATCCTGATAGGTCATGTGTTTTTAGTTTTTTTGAGGCATCTTTTATGGCGTTTATTTCTGCATGAGATGTTGGATCATGTTTTTTTAGTACTTGGTTATGGCCTTTTCCTATTATTTTGTTATCTTTTATGATGACTGCTCCGAAAGGTCCTCCTTCTTGTTTCTTTATTCCTTTGTTTGCTTCGTTTAGTGCTTCTTCGATATAATTCATTTTTTTACTCCTTTTTATTTTTCATTATTATAATTCCAAATATTTAATTTTCCTTTTGCCGGTATTGGGGGTATTTGCTCTATGTCTTTTAGTATCCAGGCATATCTTCCTTCTTTATATTCTCCGCATAGATATTCTGTTTTGTTGTTTTTGATTTCTTTTAAGAAGTTTTTATCCATATATACACAGTCTATTAGGTTTGCTTTTGCTATTATGTTTCCATTATTCATTTTTAGATTTTTTGTTAAATTATATAGTTCTGGGTTTATGTTTTTATGATTTGTTTTACTTGCGTGTATGTATATTTCACCTCGATAATTGGTTTTCCAACTTCTTGTTTCGATGGTTTTTATGTTTTCTTTTATTAGTGTTGCAAATGGTTCTTTTATACTTATTACTTTCATATTTTACTCCTTTTTATATGACAAAACCCTTGATGTACAAGGGTTTAATAATCAATATGGTAGAGAATATGGGAAACTCTTGTCCAAAATCAGTATAGCATTATGCACTTTATTTTGCAAGCATTTATAATTTTGTATTGTTGTTGTTTTTTATGCATTTTTATTTTTAGTACACGTAGAAATAGAAATAAGAATAAATCCAAACTCAGAAAGAGCAGGAGAGTTCTTAATAATGCACGAAGTAACACATGCAATAGAAACCGACTCTATGAAACAACTTGTTGAAAATTTTGCAAAACAAAACAAAGACTTTAACAAAGCCTTAACAGACTTAAAACAAACTTATGGAACAGAAGATGTATCAAGCGAAGTATTAGCAGATATATCAGGACAATTATTTGGGTATCAAGAATTTATTAATAATCTTTCTATGAAACAACCAAATATCTTCAAAAGACTATATAACTCAATAATTTCCTTAGCAAATAAAATAACAGGCAATTCAAAAGAAAGCAGATTTATTAAAGATTTAAAAAATAAATGGGAAACAGCATATAGGAATACAACTACAGAACAGGCTATTAGTAATATAAACGAAAGTAAAAATCACTTAAGTAAAAATGCTTTAAATGAAGTCAATGACACATTAAATAATCCAAATACAGATATAAATTCTATGGTAAAATTGAGAGATTACACGCCAGAACAACTTGTATCTGTTGGGGTTAAAGACTTACCAATGTTAGTGAGAAAAGGTCATCTAAGGGAGAACATTTTAACAAGTGCTGAAGCCAAAAATAAAGGATATAGCATAAAAGGAAAACATTATCATGGATTGGGAATTGATACCTATATGAAAGCAATAGATTCATTAGACAATCCTATTGCTGTTTATCAATATACTGATAAAGGCAATTATTCTAAAGATAATTTTATTGTATTAACAGAAGTAAAGGATGATGCTAATAATAATATTATTGTTCCAATAGAAATTCATAAAAAGGGGCAATATAATAAAATTGAAATAGATACAAATAGGATAAAAACTACATATGGTAGAGAAACAACAAATTATTTCAATAATATGGTAAAAAATGGCAATTTAATTAAAATATACAATAAAAAAAGAAGTGCTAAACTTCCCATGCAATCTGGGAACTTCAACACTTCAACTGACAACACTATACCACAATCTAACACAAATGTCAAATCAGAAGTGTCCACTAAATATTCTATGCAAGAAAGTACAAATAATACACAAAATGATAATGTTTCTAATATAATAGAAACTTCTATAAATAAAGCAATCGATGATTTAGGTGATGATGGTAAGTTTGATACTGAAAGAAATACAGATAGTTTATATGAAGAAATATGGGAATATGTAAAAGAAAAATTAAATAGAAATTTAACTGATAATGAGTATCAATTAATTAATGAGATGTTAGAGGACACATATGAAGATGGATATTATGTTAGTAAAGATAATAAATCAATTGAACTACAACTAAATGATTTAAAAAATAGTTTAAGTGATTTTGTAACAGAACATGAATATTTCAAAGAAAATGAAAGTTATATAAAAAACAATATTAATAAAGATGAATTTTTTAAAAACATAAAAAATTCAGTATCACAACTACAAAATATAGAAAGCTTTATAAGTGAATTATCTGATATAGAAGAACCAAGTTATATTTCAACAAGTAAAAAAAGTGTTTCAACATATATAGATATGGGAAAAGAAACACTTGATAATAAAGGAATGATTAATTTTTTACTTAAATATGGGACTAAAGATAATGGAATCACAGAATTAACTACCGAAGATATTGAAACTCTTAAAAAAGATTTAGATAGCAATTACTTTACAATAAGAATATCCGACCATAATGTTGGTAGTAAATTTAATTTTGAAACACAAACATCATTTGACTATAATAGTGGAGATATTTTTATACCACTATATAAAATTGATACTAAATATTCTATGCAAAATGACACATGGCAAGAACATTTAGAAAAAAATTATAAAGCAACAGGAACAAGAACAAAATTTAGTGATATTAGACAAAAAAATCAAGTAAGTGAAGTATCAAAAGTAATTGAACCAGTTGTAAATGATATTAAGACAATAAGCAGG
>CAZBFY010000009.1:0-16752 GCA_964491445.1 uncultured Mycoplasma sp. | reverse complement strand
GACTAAGTGAAATAGCAGAAGCTAAGCAGTCTGGAATAAATATAGGAAAAGAAGCTGGAATTAAAGAAGGTGCTTATCAAAAAGCATTAGAAACCGCTAAGAATATGTTAAAAGATAATGTAAGTATAGATAATATTTCTAAGTACACAAGACTTTCAAAAGAAGAAATAGAAAACCTAAAATAGCTACTTGAAAAAGTAGTTATTTTAGTATAAAACCAATAGCAAAGAAACTAAATTAAGTAAATACTTATTAAAGAATGAAGAAGACAAAATATTAACGATAAAATAAAAATAGTATTTATAACTATGAATAATTAGAAAAAATGTCTTTTCTTTCTGATAATAATAATTAGTGAAAATGTCTCTATTTACTTGAAAAGCAAATATACACTATAAAAATTTTTTCTTTCTCCATAAGGTGTACTAAGAAAAAAATCAGTTTTTACATATAATACATCGGAGGAGATAACACAAATGAACAATAACCATGAGAAAAAACTAAAACTAATAGAAGACCTAAACAAAAACATCAAAATCTTTTATATACAAGGTCCAAAAGGCGAAAAAGGAGAGCCAGGTAGTGAAATTACCATAGGAAATGTAGAAACTGTTGGACCCTCAGAATCTGCTGAAGTAATAAATGTTGGAACTGAGGAAAATGTAATACTAGATTTTAAAATACCAAGAGGTTTTGATGGAGAACAAGGACCCCAAGGCGAACAAGGTCCTAAAGGAGAATCAGGCCCCCAAGGAGAGCAAGGTCCAATAGGAAACCAAGGCCCACAAGGAGAACAAGGCCCAATAGGAATTGGAGAAACCATAGTAGTCGAAGGAACCCAAACAGTAGAACCCAACGAATACGCCTCAGTAATCGACAGACTTGAAAACAACATCCATTACATGACATTCTTTATCCCTAAAGGAGAAAAAGGTGAAAAAGGCGACCAAGGTCCAGGAGCAGGCTCAACAGCTTATAATGCAATTATTTGTGTAGGTTACAAAGACGCAACAGATTCTAGAGCCCTAACAATGCAAGAAAAAACATTTATCCCAGATCCTACAAGTGCATTCGTAGTATCCAGTACAATTAACCTTGATGTCAAAACAACCGGAATCTATGAAATTATGTTAAGTGGAAAAATATCAGGAGTAACAGAAAACAACGGAGCTTCATTCTATCTTCAAAATATAACAACCGGAGACATAATATCAAACCTAAACTTCAAATTAGAAGAGGGACAAACAACAAACATGAGCTTTGGAGCTTCCACAATAAAACAAATTTTCGCCCCAGCCACATTCCAAGTAAAAACAAATATCACAAACGATCCATTAACAGCAAACATAACATTCTCAGACATTTGCCTAATAATGAAAAGATACAACATGTAATATGTATAAAAAAACAAAATATGTTAACAATACTAATGGGTGATAAATTTGGAAAAACAAAACATTAAATGCGATGTACATTCATGTAAACATTGTAACTGTGATGAAGACCATTGCAGTTTAAGAGAAGTAGAAATCAAAAATCAAAGCGGTCTAGCCCTTGATGAAAAAGAAACAATTTGTTCAAGTTATGAACTAGATGATGAAAAATTAGAAAATTAACACTTAGTTTAACACTTAGCTTACTAGGTGTTTTTTTCTTCAAAAATTTAGTAGTATTATTAATAGATAAATGCTATAATTATTATAGATTAGGAGTTAGTAAAATATGAAAGAATCACTTTTATATAAAATAATAAGACCAATTATCAAGACATTATTTATATTCTTATTCACCCCAAAAATAATTGGTAACGAAAAAATACCCAAAGAAAGCAAAATAGTCCTAGCAGGTAATCACACTAATATATTAGACTGCCTATTATTAATCAGTAGCACCAAAAGAAACATCCATTTCTTAGCAAAACAAGAACTATTTAAAGGACCATTTAGCCCAATTTTTAAAAACCTAGGACTTATACCAGTTAATCGAAAAACAAAAAGTCCCAATTCTCTAATATTAGCAAATAAATATTTAAATAGTAATAAAATAATTTGCATCTTTCCTGAAGGAACAATAGGAAAAAATGGTTTACTTCCTTTCAAATATGGAGCAGTAAAAATGGCAAATGATTCAAATTCCCCAATAATTCCCTTTGTCATAACAGGAAAATATAAACTATTTTCAAGAACCCTAAAAATTGAATTTTTAGATAGCATCACAATAAGTAATGACTTAACATACGAAAACAATAGATTAAGAGATCTAATAAAAAAACATACGGAGGTATAACATGTCAATTTTTAATATTTTTAGAAAGAAAAAACCAATACCAGCTCCATGGAGTAAATATTATAAAGAAGAAGAACTTAATATAAAAATACCAAATATCACTATGTACAAACAAGTAAAAAATAGTAGTATACAATATGGAAACTTACTAGCAGTAGAATACCTAGGAAAAAAGATAAAATACAAAAAACTTATAAAATTAATAGATGTAGCATGCAATAGCTTTTACAGACTAGGAGTAAGAAAAGGAGACGTAGTAACCATATGTTTACCTAATATACCAGAAGCCCTAATAAGCCTTTATGCCCTAAATAAAATAGGTGCAGTAGCAAATATGTTGCATCCATTATCAAGCGAAGATGAAATAAAAGAAAGTCTCATCGACACAAATAGTAAATACCTAGTAGCACTAGACATGCTCTATGAAAAAATCGATAAATTCATAATAAAAACACCAGTAAAAAAAGTTATTCTAGCATCTCCCTCTAATTACATGCCATTTTATCTAAAACACCTATATAATATTTCAAACATATTCAAATACAAACACTGTTTAAAACATGGTGTTTATACTAAATTCAAAAACTTCATGAAAAAAGGAATAACAAAAAACTATAACATAAACTATTCCTTAGGAAAAAACACCCCAGCAGTAATACTCCATAGTGGTGGAACAAGTGGCAAACCAAAAAACGTTGTTTTACAAAACAGAGCATTCATCTTAGGTAGCATGCAAGAAAAAATTGCCCTAACACAATTAGAAGTCGGAGACTGTTGTCTTGCTATAATGCCAAACTTTCATGGTTTTGGACTTAGTGTTTGCATGCACACACCCCTTAGCTTAGGATGTTACACAATACTAGTACCACAATTTGATTCCAAAAAGTTTGATATTTTATTTAATAAGAAAAAACCAACATGTGTACGAGGAGTACCAACCCTTTTCGAAGCACTTACATCTTGCCAAAACGTAAAAGATCTAGACTTATCTTTCTTAAAATATGTAGTAAGTGGAGGAGACTGCTTAAACACCAACCTAGAAAACAAAATAAACGAATACTTAAAAAAACACAATTCCAAAGCAAAAGTAACACAAGGATACGGTATGTCAGAAGCCCTAGCAGCAGTCTGCCTAGCCCACGATGACGTAAATAAAAGTGGATCGGTAGGAATACCATTACCAGGAAATTACGTAAAAATAATAGATTCAAATAGAAAAACTCTTCCCTATGGAAAAACCGGAGAAATAGTAATACACACAAAAGCCCTTATGATGGGATATTTAAACAACGAACAAGAAACAAACACAGCACTTCAAATCCACGATGATGGACACATATGGCTCCACACCGGAGACTTAGGATACATGGATGAAGATGGTTTCGTTTTCTATAAAGCACGCGAAAAAAGAATGATAATAACAAGCGGTTACAACGTATATCCATCACACATAGAAGAAGTAATAGAAAGCCACGAAGCCGTACTTCAATGCACAGTAGTAGGCATCCCACACCCATACAAACAAGAAGTAGGAAAAGCTTTCATAGTACTAAAAGACGGATATAGCTCCCTATTCATAAGAGGAGAAATAAAAAAACTATGCGAAAAAAAACTAGCCAAATACATGATACCAAAATACTTCGTATTTAGAAAAAAACTACCAAAAACCAAACTAGGAAAAGTTGACTTCAACATACTAAAAAATGATATGGACGGTGATGATGATGAATAAAAAGCTTCCACTGCTATACCACATTGGAAGAATAATACTAACTCCAATATTTAAACTCTATTATAACCCAGTAATAATTAACAAAGAATATCTAAATGTAAAAGGCCCAATGCTAGTAGTGGGAAACCATAAACACTTCCTAGATCAATTCCTAACAATAATATCAACAAAAAAAGGCATACACTACATGGCAAAAAAAGAATACTTCGACAACAAAAAAGTAGCATGGTTCTTCAAAAAATCAGGATGCATCCCAGTAGATAGAAGTAAAAAAGACAAAAACTGCGTAAATCTAGCACTTTCAGTACTAAACGATGGCGGCTCAGTAGGACTCTTCCCAGAAGGAACAAGAAACAAAACACAAGAACTATTACTACCATTCAAATTTGGTACTGTAAGCATGGCAAAAAAAACAGACAGTTACATAGTACCCTTTGCAATAATCGGAGAATTTAAATTCAGAAGTAAAATAACAATTAAATACGGAAAACCATTCAAAGTAGGAAACCTATCCCTTGAAGAAGCAAATAATTTATTATATAATAAAGTAAAAAATTTGCTACAAGGAGATAAAACATGAAAAAAATAGAATTACTATCCCCAGCAGGAGACCTAGAATGCTTAAAAATGGCAGTTAAATGCGGTTGTGATGCAGTATACATATCAGGAAAAGAATTCGGAGCACGTGCATACGCCAAAAATTTTACCTTAGAAGAAATAAAAGAAGCAACTAAATATTGCCATTTATATGACGTAAAAATCTACGTAACAGTAAATACCCTAATCGAAGAAGAAAAACAAGAAGAAGTATTAGAATACATAGAAAAACTACACAACTATGGAGTAGATGCCCTTATTATGCAAGACCTAGGACTAATCTCCATAACACATCAAAAATTCCCAAACCTAGAAATACATGCATCAACCCAAACACATAACACAAATAACGAAAGCCTAAAATTTCTAAAAAACCTAGGATGCAAAAGAGCAGTCTTAGCAAGAGAAATGAATACCCAAGACATAAAAAAAATAAACACAGACATAGAACTAGAAGTATTCATTCACGGAGCCTTATGCGTATGTTACTCAGGTTGCTGCCTAATGTCATCAAGAATGTTTGGAAGAAGCGGAAACAAAGGAGAATGTGCAGGACCATGTAGATTCTCATATGACCTATATATTGATAACAAAAAACAACTACAAAAAGATAGCTACTTACTAAGTACAAAAGAACTATGCCTAAACAAAAAAATAGAAAAACTAATCAAACTAGGAATAAACTCACTAAAAATAGAAGGCCGTATGAAATCAAAATACTACGTAGGATACGTAACAAAATTCTATAGAAACCTAATAGACAAATACTATAACCAAGAAAAACTAACTTACAAAGAAGAAGAATACAAAAACCTATTAAAACTATATAACAGAGAATTTACAACAGGATACCTAAATAACGAAGAAAACATCATAAACAATAAAACATGCAACCACCAAGGATACCCCCTAGGAAAAGTCCTATCAACAGGAAACAAAATAAAAATAAAACTATCAGATGACATAACACAAGGAGACGGAATACGTTTCTCAAACGGAAAAGGTATGATATGTAACTACATATATAACGAAAAAGGACTACTAATAAACTCAGCCAAAAAAAATAACATAATCTATTTAGACAACAAAATAGGAATAAAAGAAAACTATACAGTTAACAAAACCCTAGATAAACAACTAGAAAAAGAAATAGAAAACATAAAAGACAAAAAAATACAAATAGACTTCAAAGTACAAGCACATAAAAACAAAAACCTAACAATAACCATCATAAATAAAAACATAGAAATAACAAAATCACTAGGAAAAGTAACAAAAGCAATTAACACCCCAGTAACAAAACAAGACATAACAGAAAAACTAAGTAAACTAGGAACAACCCCATTCAAACTAAATAAAATATATTTTGACATAGAAAAAGATATATTCATCCAAATAAAAAACATAAACATCTTAAAAAGAGAACTAGTAGAAGCCCTAATAAACCAAAAAACACAAACAAAACAAAACATAATAAAAAAAGACATAGAACTAAAAAGTAACTGTAATAAAATAACAAATGAAATAAGCTTTCTAGTAAGAAATGAAACACAACTAAAAACATTACTAAATCACAACATATCCATATATGTAGAAGACCTAAATCTTTATAATAAATATAAAAAAGAAAAAACATATACTATAGAAACTCTAGAATAGAAACCTGTAATACAAATCCAAACACAATAATAACAAACACAAGCGGTCTAAAAAAAGAAAACAATAAAATAAGTGATATTTATATGAACGTATATAACAGTAACACACTAAATCTTTTCTTTAAATACGCATATAAAGTAGGACTATCTCCAGAACTAAACCCCTATGAAATAAATAACTTAATAAAAAGTTATAAAAACAAATATAAAACAAACCCCAATGTAGAAGTCTTAATATATGGAAAACTAGAACTTATGATTATGAAATACTGTCCAATAAAACAATTTATATGTAAAAATAATTGTACCACATGCTTAAATAAAAACATTTATTTAGATGATAAAAACGGACATAAATTTAAACTTCTAGGAGATAATAATCATTATATGAGAGTATTCGATTATCAAAATATCGATTATATAAATGATATAACTTATCTAAAAAATTCTGGAGTCACTAACTTTAGAATAGATCTCTTAGATGAAACAAAAGAAGAAATCATTTATATTTTAGATAAACTAAATAGTATGCTATAATTATCAAGGAGGGATAATATGAGATTAAAAGATAAAGTAGCAATAATAACCGGAGGATCTACCGGAATAGGATATGCCATAGCAAAAGCTTATCTAAAAGAAGGAGCAAAAGTAGTAATTGCATCATATAACAAAGAAGAAGTAGAAGATTCCATCAAAGAATTAAGTAAAACTTATAACAAAGAAAACTTATTAGGAATAAAATGTGATGTAAAACTATCAGAAGATGTAAAAAAAGTAGTAAAAGATACTATGGATAAATTTGGAAGAATAGATATTTTAATAAACAATGCTGGAATAACAAATTCTAATCTTACAGAAAACGTAAGCGAAGAAGATTTTATCAATATGTTTGATGTTAACACATTCGGAGTATTTAGATTCATAAAAGAAGTAATACCCATCATGAAAAAACAAGGAAAAGGTTCAATAATAAACACAAGTTCAATGGTTGCCAATGATGGTTCAAGAATGCAAACAGCATACTCAGCTTCAAAATATGCTGTAAATGGTATAACAAAATCATGTGCAAAAGAACTAGGACCATTTGGAATAAGAGTAAATGCCGTAGCACCCGGAGCAGTCATGACAGACATGGTTAGAAAAGCAACAACCGAAGAAATGAGAAAAATGCTAGAAAAAACATGTGCACTAAACAAAATAGCACAACCAGAAGAACTAGCAGGAGCCTATGTATACCTAGGAAGCGAAGAATCATCATTTACAACAGGACTAATACTAAGAGTAGATGGTGCAACAACTGTTTAAAAATTAATAATAAATCAAAATATAATTATTATATAAAAATGTATTTAGGCACCACATAAAAAGTGGAAAGCCTTTTTTTTATTAAAAAAACAAACAACTATCTAGTCTCATAACATAATTTATGTTAATATATTAATATAATAGTAAATGCTATTATAATAAAGATTATTAAAGGAGTAAAAATAGTGAAAAATATATATTTAGAAAGAATAAGAAGAGATTTATTATTAGTATCACAATACTTTGATCCAGCAAAAAGCTCTTATGCTATTTTAAAAAGCTGTTCATCATCACAAGATGCCACTACTATGTTAGAAAATCTATATAAACTAGGAAGTACTAAAGATTATCCAGATAGTTTTAGAGACTTCTTTCAAGAAACAGAAAATATGTTAAAAGCTTTAATAGAAATAGATAAAAAAATAGAAAATACCCAAAATCAAATAAACGAAAAATATAACGAATTAGAAAAAGAATTTGAAAAAAGAGGCATAAAATATGACAACGAATTTTATTTAGATAACAATTATAAAGACTTAAGCTATGTTCAAAAAAAAGAATACCTAGAAAAGCTAGAAAAACAATTACAAAAAGTAGACATAGCACTAGATGACGGTATAAAAAAAGAAAAAGAATTAGGACAAAAATTCAACGAAAAACTAGAAGAAATGACAAACTCAGAAGACAACAACGAAAAAAGTAAACTACAAAATATTCAAAAAAATGCTGAAGATAACTATAAAATAGTATCTAATCCAGATGAAAAATTTGTAACAACTTTAATAGAATACTTCAGAAGTAACCAAAAAGAAGAAAGCAAACTAAATATAAATATAGAATATAAAGGAGATAGTGTAGAACTAAACATAGGATATAAAGGAAAAGTAGTAAACGAACAAGATAGTCTTTACAAATGTGTTTATAGTGACATGGATTACTTCAACAAAGAAATAAAACCCATCCTAATAGAAGAACATATCCTAGAAAGTGAAACAAACTCAAAACTAGAAGATGGCAAACTAACATCAGAAAACGAACTAGGAGAATCTCTAGAAGTTACAGGTAACGAAGATGAAGCAATAGAAATACAACAAGAAATAAACTATTACATAGACTCAAAAACAAAAGAAAGAAAAAACACAAATCAAAAAGTTAGAAAACTAACACCATATAACAAAGCATTCTCAAATATAACAATTTTTATCATAATATTTATTATTTTAATACTAACTTTATTAGTAATACTTTTAATTTTGAATTTAAAGTGATATACTTTATGCGAGGTGTAAAATGAAAACCAAAGAAGAAATAAAAGAAGAACTAAAACAAATACAAATAAATTTTAATCCAAATAAATCAACATATAAAATAATAGATAACGTAATAAAAGAGAATATGTCAACTGAACTAATGATAAAAAATCTATATAGTATTAAAGGAGTATCTAAATACCCAGAAAACTTAAAAGAAAAATATTTCAAAATAATCGAAGACTTACAAAATATTTTTAATAAAGAAAAAGAAGAAGAAAATAAAAAATTACAAGAAGATAAAACAAAAGAATTAAAAGATTTAATAAATAGTCTAGAAAAAAGAAAAATAATAAAAAAAGAACCAGAAAAACAAATAAAAGAAGAAGAGGAAAAACCAAAAGTAATAGAACAAAAACAAAAAAAAGAAATAAAACCACAAGTAATAGAAAAAAAACAAAAAGAAAATCTACAAGAAAATAAAGAAAAATCAAAAAAAATATTCTCTTGTCTTTTAGTACTAATAGCTATATGTATAATAGTAGGAGTATTGCTAATTATATTCATGTAAGGAAGTGTTAATATGCAAAAAATAATTGATGGGAAAGCTTTACAAAACAGTATAAAAGAAAAACTAATAAATAAAATTAATTCCATTCCAGATAAATTAAAACTAGTAGTAATACAAGTAGGTAATATAGAGGCAAGTAATGTTTACGTTAAAAACAAAGGAAAACTATGTAATGATGTAGGTATTTTGTTCAAACATTTAAAATATGATTCGATAAGTGAACAAGAACTAATATCAAAAATTAATGAATTAAATAAAGATGACTCTGTAACAGGTATACTAGTACAATTACCACTTCCAGAACACATAAATGAAAAAAAAGTCCTAGAAGAAATATCACCATATAAAGATGTAGATGGTTTAACAAGTAAAAATATAGGTAATTTATTTGCAGGTAACCCCTCAATAGCACCCTGTACAGCTCTAGGAGTCATGGAAATATTAAAAAGTATTAACATAGACTTAACAGGAAAAAATGTTGTAATAGTAGGACGAAGTAAACTAGTAGGACTTCCTCTTATATCTCTTATGCTAAAAGAAAATGCAACCGTAACAACATGCCATTCAAAAACAAAAAACTTAAAAGAAATAACTAAAAAAGCAGATATTTTAGTGGTTGCTATTGGAAAGAAATGTTTTATTACAGAAGAATATGTAAAAGAAAAAGCAATAGTAATAGACGTAGGAATAAATAGAGAAGATGGAAAACTATATGGAGATTGTAACTTCGACAAATTAATATCAAAAGTAGACTATATAACAAAAGTACCTGGAGGAGTAGGACCCCTTACTGTTATTATGTTAATAAATAATATAATACAAGCATATGAAATAAAAAAAAATCAAAGTAAATAAATTAATTAGTATTATTACTATCATTAATTTATTTTCTTTATTTAGAAAGAGTGATAACATGTTTAGATTAACAAAACCAGAAATAATTCATAAAGAAAAAGCAATTATATACATAAATGAACTATTACAAAACAAATCTCCAATACATGGAACAGGTTTCTTAGATAGATACTTAGAAAACTCTACTTATGAAGAATGGTTAAAAGAAATAGAATGCCAGAAAACAAGTACAGACAAAGATATAGTACCAGCATCAACATACTTTCTAATGGATATAGATGATAATATAATAGGAATGACTAATATAAGACATACTCTAAATAAAAAATTATATTTTCATGGAGGTAATATAGGATATAGTATAAGACCAACACAAAGAGGAAAAGGATATGGAAAAATAATACTATATCTAGCACTGGAAAAATGCAAAAACTTAGGCTTAAAACAAGTACTAATAACTGCAGAAGACACTAACATACCATCGTATAAAACAATAGAAGCTCTTGGAGGAATACTAGAAAACAAAGTATTAGATAAAAACAAAAATAAATACTTCAGAAGATACTGGATAAACGTAGATAAATCACTAATAAAATACAATAATTAACTACTTAATATCTTCCTAATGTGTTAAATATTTATTAACTTTTTAATGAAATTAAAATAGGGTATTATCAAAATTATATTTTTATAGTATAATCATATTTATAAGGTAAAAGGTGTTATTATGAAAATATATATTGGTGATAAAAAAAAGTTAAATGTGTTTTCACTGCCCAATAAAATAGAAGATTCATTTTTATTAAAATATATCTCATGGACAGGAATTGAAGAAAATATTATTATAAAAGCAGAAAATGGAAAATGGTGTTTATCAAATAGTGCTGAAATAAGAATAATTAATGGTATAAATGAAAAAGTAATTTTAGAAGATTCAGGTTGTTTTATGGTAAGATTTGCAGACTTGGAGGATCCTGTAATTTTTTGTTATTCAACAACTCCAATTATTCATTATCCATTTTCTACAATGGGAAAAACTCAAGTAGTAATAGGAAAAACTAATGCTGATATAATATATAACAATAATAATTGGATTCAAGAAAATCATGTAATTATAAAATTGGAAAATGGAAATTGGAATGCTCATATTTTAGATAATGCAACATGTACATATATAAATAATGAATCAGTTAATTCAAAACCAATTCATATGGGTGATGTAATATTTGTATGTGGTTTACGTATAATTTGGATGGAATCATTTGTTTTGATAAATAATCCAAGTAATAGTATTTCAACATCATTAGCTATTCAAGAAAAAAATCATATTATAGAAAGCAGTAATAATTATACTTCTGTAAAGGATACAGAAAAAGGTATAGTCTTATATACAGATGATCAAATATTTTTTCATACTCCAAGAATAAAATCAGATATTGAAGAAAGACTAATAACAATAACTCCACCACCTCAAAAGTTCGAAGATGATGGACCGCCTATAATATTATCAATAGGTGGTACTGCGATGATGGGAATTTCATCAACAATAACTGGAATAATTGCAATATTTAGTTTGACTTCAGGAAATGGTAGTATAGCAACTGCAGTAGTAGAAATTGTAATATGTATAAGTATGATTGCAGGAACAATATTATTTCCTTATTTATTAGATAAATTTCAAAAACGCAGAATTCAAAAAAAAGAAGATAATAGACAAAAAAAATATTCGGCATATTTAGAAAAAAAAGAAAAAGCAATAAGGGAAGTCTTAGAAACAGAAACAAGAATTTTGTATGAAAATAATATGAATGTTGATGAATGTAAAAATAATATTCAAAACTTATCTAATAAAATATGGAGTAGAGAAATATCAGATAATGATTTTCTTTCAATTAGATTAGGAACTGGTAATAGAAAATCAGATTTAAAAATAGAATTTAATACTGAAGATTTTTCATTGGATGATGATAATTTAAAAGAAAATGCTGAGAAAATAGCAAGAAAAAAGTATGCTTTAGAAAATGTTCCCATAACAATTTCACTTTTGCAAAATAGAATATTACCATTAATTATAAGTAATGATTTTAAAAAAAAGCAAGAATATATAAATAACATAATGTTACAAATAATTACATATTATAGTGCTTCGGATTTAAAGATAATAATATTAACAAATGAAGAAAATAAAAAGAATTGGGAACCTTTAAAATATATGATGTACACTCACTCAGATGATAATGAAATACAGTTTTTTGCTTCTGATGAAAATGAAATGCGACAATTAGGTTCACAACTAGAAAAAATATATCAAGAACGTTTAAATGATTTAAACGAATCATCAGATGAAAAAGATAAAATAGTAAATGATAATATTCAAAAAATATACAATAGCTATGAACAATATTATTTATTAATAACAGATGATTATATGATGGCTAAAAAAATATCAATAATAGAAAGAATTATAAATAGTACGATTAATTTAGGATTTTCTTTAATGGTAATAGAACCAACTATGCAAAATATACCTAGTAAATGTAATTGTTTTATTAATATAAATAATAATATATGTACTATTTCAGAAAAAAGTATAAAAGAAGATAATAACATTGTTTTTAATCCAGAATTTATGTTAGATGATATTAATTTTTATTATAACATAATATCTAATATACCTACGATAAATACTAAAAATATTAATTTGTTACCAAAGAAAATAGATTTCTTAGAAATGTATAGAGTGGGAAAAATAGAACAATTAAATATATTGAATAGATGGGAGAAAAATAATCCGACAAAGTCTTTATCTGCTCCAGTTGGAGTTCATCCAGATGGAAAGTTATTTAATTTGGATTTGCATGAAAAAGCTCATGGGCCACATGGATTAATTGCAGGTTCAACTGGTTCAGGAAAAAGTGAATTTATTATTACTTTTATTCTTTCTATGGCTATAAATTATCATCCTGATGAAGTACAATTTGTATTAATAGACTATAAAGGTGGTGGGCTATCAGGAGCATTTGAAAATAGAGAAACAGGAGTAAAAATACCACATTTGGTAGGAACAATTACAAATTTAGACATAAATGAAATGAATAGAACTTTAGTTTCAATAAATAGTGAACTAAAAAGAAGACAAAGAATTTTTAATGAAGCAAGAAATATTACTTCAGAAAGTACTATTGATATTTATAAGTATCAAAAACTATATAGAGAGGGTAAAGTAAAAGAACCAATTTCACATTTATTTTTGATATCGGATGAGTTTGCTGAATTAAAGTCTCAACAACCAGATTTTATGGATGAATTAATTTCAACAGCTCGAATTGGTAGATCTCTAGGAGTTCATTTAATACTTGCAACTCAAAAACCAAGTGGAGTAGTGGATGATCAAATATGGTCAAATTCAAGATTTAAGGTAGCACTGAAAGTTTCAACACAAGAAGATAGTAATGAATTGCTAAAAAGAGATGATGCTGCAAAAATTAAAGAAGTAGGAAGATTCTATTTACAAGTTGGATATAATGAATATTTTGAGATAGGACAATCATCTTGGACTGGAGCTAAATATATCCCAACCGAAAAAACGTATAAAAATATTGATGACTCAATAGTATTTATTAATAATGTTGGAGAACACATAAAAGTTATAAATGATCGTGAAAAACAAGATGAAAAAGTAGACTTAGGGGATCAATTGACAAATATGGTTAAAGTTTTATATGAATTAGGTAAAAAAGAGAATATATTATCAAGACAATTATGGTTACCTAGTATCCCACCTGTAATATATTTAAAAAGTATAATAGAAAAATATAACTATAAGGCGAAACCATTTTTTATAGAATCTATTATTGGAGAGTATGATGATCCGACGAAACAATTCCAAGGAATATTGACACTTGATTTAACTAATAAAGGTAATACTGTTATCTATGGAAATGCTGGTTCTGGAAAAGAAAATCTTTTAATGACTATAATTTATAGTATTTGTATGTATCATTCAAGTCAAGAAGTTAATTTTTATATTATAGATTTGGGTGCTGAGACATTAAAAATGTTTAGTAATTATCCTCAAGTAGGAGAAGTTATCCTATCAGAGGACAAGGAAAAAATAAAAAGTTTATTTATAATGCTAGAAAGAGAAATAAATAGAAGAAAAGAAGTTTTTTCTATTTATGGAGGTAGCTATAGTGATTATGTTCAAAACAGTACAAATAAGGTACCATTTATAGTAGTAATTTTAAATGGTTACGAATCTTTTGTAGAGAACTTTAATAACTATGATGATTATTTAGTTCAATTAGCAAGAGAGAGTATAAAATATGGAATAGCATTCATATTAACTGCAATAACTACTAATGCAGTTCCTACAAGATTAAAACAATCATTAATTAATAAAATAATGCTACAAGTGACAGATGAATTTGACTATCAATATATTATGAATGCAGATTCAAATCTTAAACCAGCAAAATACTTTGGAAGAGGTCTATCAGATGTAGGAGAATCAGTATTTGAATTTCAAACAGCAAATATATATTTAAAAAATCAAATTAATGATATTGTTAAAAGTACAGGTCAACAATTATCAAAAACATTAAATAAAGTAAAAAAAATACCTATATTTCCAAAATATGTATCATCAGAATTTATGTTACCATACATTGAAGACATAAGTAATATACCAATAGGGATTAACATAGATACTGGAGAAATCGTTAAATATAAATTTAAAAACAATGAATTAAATCAAATTATAGGAAACAATATATTAACTAATGAAATGTTTTTACTAGAATTGGTAAAAGTATTAAAATCAGTTCCAAGTTTAGATATAAAAATAATAGACTTTGCAAATTCAATAAATTCAATAGATGGAGTGGAGTATTTTAATGAAGAGTTTACAACAAATATAAAAAATATTAGAAATGATGAAAGTATATCAAAAAAAGTATATATTTTTATAGGAATAGGATATATATATGATAGAGTTTTAGATGAAGGAATAGAAGAGTTAAGAATGTTATTTAATGATATAGAAGAAACTTCTAATAATTACTATATGTTAATAGATAATATGACTTCATATAAAAGAATACTAAATGAAAACTGGTATACAAGAAAGATTAATTCAGCAAATGGTATATGGGTAGGAAAAGGAATAGAGAGCCAAAACATAATAAAAATAAATAATTTACATAAATATGATGCTAATGAAGACTTTGTAGGACTTTCTTATTGTATAGAAAATGGTAATTATCAAATAATAAAAGATATTAGTGCTACAGAAAGGAATGTTGATTAGTATGAATAATAAAGTAATAGTAAAGCTAATTGTACCAGAAATAGATGAAGAATATGAACTTTATTTACCAATAAATAAAAAAATAGGAAATATAATTAATCTTTTAAATGAAGTAATACATGAAATGACAAATGGAGAATATGAATTATCAAATTCTAATCAATTATATAATTATTATACAAAAGAAAAGTATATGTCAGATGTCTTATTATTTAATACAAATATAAGAAATGGTACATGTTTAGTATTAATATCATAAAAAATTAATAAAGAATAAAAACAAAAAGGACTATCAAAAAAGGTTTTTCCTCTTTTTAGATAGTCCTTTTAACTAATACTTATAAATTTTAAATTATTAATAATTTTTTTTCTTAGCTTTTTAATGAAGAAATTGTGTTTTTAATTGCAGAAGCATTAGAATCTTGTGTTTTATATTGAGATTGTATACTACTAGTAATATCTTCAAATTCTTTGATTAAGTTCCTAGTATAACTAGCTAATTTAGAATCAATTTCTTTTGAAAGAGTGGAAATTTGAGAAACATAAGATCCCTTAAAAGCTTTTTGAATAACTGCAGTTCCTTCTCCAATTTTAATTTTATTGATAGCATCTCTATAGTCTTGTAAAGCACTTTTAATTTTGTTTACTCCAGTAATATCTAAACCTTTAACTGCCATAAAATCATCCTCCTATTCTTATTATAAAATTATTTAATCTTACTAGCACTGCTTCTTTGAAAACTAGTAAATTCTTTGCTAGCAGAATCTAAAGCATTTAACAATTTAGTTTCATAAATTTTTATTTGCTCATTAATTTGGCTTCTATCTTTTTTAAGTTTTGCTATAAATGCATCAGCATCTGCCCCTGACCAATACTTATTTATAGTATTAACAACAGCAGTGTACTTTTCACCTTCAACAGCTTTTTTCATTCGTGAAAAATCATTAGAAAGATTGCTTTTTAAAGTTTTAATTCCAGCGGTATCTGTACCATAATCAGCGTTCGAGATATTTAAACCCATAATAACGTTCTCCTTTCTTATTATTCAAGGTAAATCTACCTTAATTTAACTATATAAGTAAGATAAGAATAAAGCAATAGTAATTTTAAATTTTTACACAAATTTTACACTTTAAGTGTTAGTATTTACAGCCTTATATGATATTTTACTTTAATTGTACTCCAAAAGG
>CAZBFY010000008.1:0-17918 GCA_964491445.1 uncultured Mycoplasma sp. | reverse complement strand
TACTACAGGAACTTTAACTAATACAACCTCTAAATGGTATGGTTCATCTAGTAGTGTTTATGCTGAACCAGATAGTGGTAAGTCATTTACTTTAGCATCTTCTTAAGATTTAGTTTTTTACTAGATCTTTTTCTTTTATCTTTCTTTTTTTCTGTAAAATCTTAAGTAAACTTAATACATTTTTTAAATAAATATTTGACATATATATATATATATATATAATTAAATCTAGAGGTGACAATATGAAAAAGATTAAAGGTTTAGTAATAACAATAGTAATACTTAGTATACTTTTAATTATATCAATAGGATACATTATATATGATAAAGTTCTAATTGATTTTAATAGTGAAACAAATGAAAAACCACTAAAAGAAGAGGTTAAATTAACTGAGGATGAGGTAAATGAATTACATGATACTTTGATTTTGGATGATGATGATACTAATTTGTATTTTAATAAAAGTTTATCTGTGGAAAATGATTATAATGAACTTATTTCATATTTACTTACTTTTTATGCTGATGAACATAATTGGGAAGAAAAGGTTGAAAAATTAGATGAAAATTCTAGTGCTGAAGAATTTAGTAGAGTAGCAGAAGTTTCTAAATCTACTATAGATGATATGTTGAAAGAAAAGTTTAATGTAGATAAAAGTTTTGATGTAAAAGAAAATTCCTATTTGTATAGAGCAAAATCAATTGTTTACTCTAGTGAAGATGAAATGTTCTATTTAGATGCTTCATCAATGGGAATGGAATATGGTGGAGTTAAAGCTAAAATGCTTAAATATGAACAAGAAGATGATAAATTATATATTTATGATAAAGTAGTAACATGTCATGTTGCTCAAAGTATTCAAAGTACTGGTTGTTATGATGGTGGTGTATATGCTAATTCTCAAAAATTTGTTTCTTATGAAAAGGATAATAAAATTAGAATTAATGATGAGTTTGATTATGATTATATTTTTAATAAATATAGTAATGATTTAAAAACATATAAAACAACATTTAAAAAATCTTCGAATGGTAAATACTATTGGTATTCTTTAGAAGTTTTAAATTAATAATAATAAACTAGATTTATTAATAATCTTAATAGGTTTAAAATACAATCTAGTTTTTTTATTGTTATTTTTTTTGAATGATTTTGGTAATAATTAAACATTATATTATTGATGTAAAAAAATAAAAAAAATTAGCACTCATATCTTGACAATGCTAAAGCATAATATTATAATGGTATTAGCACTTGAGGAAAAGTGGTGCTAGAAGAGGTGTTTTGTATGCTTACGACAAGACAGGAAAAGGTTTTGGAAATAATAATAAGGGAATATGTAAAAAATGTTACCCCTGTAGGCTCTAAATTAATATGTGATGAACTAAATTGTTCATCTGCAACAGTTCGTAATGAAATGTCTTCACTTGAAAGTTTAGGATACCTAGAAAAAACCCATATATCATCTGGTAGAGTTCCTAGTGAAAAAGGTTATCGCTATTATGTTGATAATCTTATGAAACCAAAAGAAATGACTGGAGAAGATATGCTTAAACTTCAAACAATTTTTAATAATAATAAATTAGAAATTAATGACTGTTTAAAGAAAAGTTTAGAAATAATTTCAGAACTTACTGATTACACATCTGCTTTTTTAGGAAGTGATGCAAGTAATAACAAATTAAAAAAAGTAGAAGTACTTCCACTAGATGGAACAAAACTAGTAGCAATTATCATAACAGATAAAGGTCATATAGACCATAAACAAATGAAAATAGAAGGTGTTAGTCTAGAAGAAGTAAGTAAAAGTGTTGAACTTATTAACAAATTAATAGTAGGTACTCCGATTAGTGAAATAAAAGAAAAACTAGAGTTTGAAGTAAAACCAATTATTAATCAGTACGTAAAACAACATGAAACTATTTACAATGCTTTTTATGATGTATTTAGTGACTTTGTAATAAAAAGTGATGTATCATTTGTAGGTAGAACTAAGATATTAAATCAACCAGAATTTAACAATGTAGAAAAAATAAAAAAAATATTTAATAAATTAGATGATGAAGATTTACTTAGAACTATCGAAGAAGATGAAAGTGATATTAACATATATATTGGAAATGAAACTAATTTAGATGAAGATGTTACTGTTATAAAAACTAAATACAAAACAGATGAAGATGAGGGAATAATAGCAATAATTGGGCCTAAAAGAATGGAATATTCTAAAGTAGTATCACTACTAAATTATATAAAAGAAAATTTAGATAAAAAATGATGAGGAGTGTTTATGGAAAAAGAAGAAAATGTTACACAAACAGTAGATAATAACAAAGAAGAAGTTTGTGAATGTAAGAAGAATAAAAAAGAGAAGAAAAAGAAAAAAGACGAAACCTTAGAACTTCTTGAGAAAATTAAGAATTTTGAAGAAGAAACACTTAGAGCAAAAGCAGATTTAATTAATTATCGTAAGCGTAAAGATGAAGAAGTATCTAATCTACTTAAATATGCAAATGCTGATGTTTTAAATTCTTTACTGCCAGTACTAGATAATTTTGAAAGAGTTATAAATAAAAATGATGTTAATGATGAAGTAAAAGGTTATTTAGATGGTTTTAAACTTATATATAATCAAATAAAAGATATATTAAAAGATAATGAAGTAAAAGAAATTGAAGCATTAGGAAAAGAATTTGATCCTATGTATCATCAGTCAGTAACTATGAGAAAAGATGAAACACAAGCTTCTGGCATAGTGCTTGAAGTATATCAAAAAGGATATACATATAAAGACAAAATTTTAAGACCAGCAATGGTTATAATAAATGAGTAATAGAAAGAAGGAGATTTTTATGAGTAAAATAATAGGTATAGACTTAGGTACAACTAATAGTTGTGTAGCAGTCTTAGAAGCAGGGGAAGCAAAGGTAATTCCAAACCCAGAAGGTAATAGAACAACACCTTCAATAGTAGCTTTTAAAAAAGGAGAAAAACTAGTAGGAGACGTAGCTAAACGTCAAGCAGAAACTAACCCAAATACTTGTCGTAGTATTAAAAGATTTATGGGTACTAAAGAAAGAGTAGAATTAGATGGAAAGAAATATAGTCCAGAAGAAATTAGTGCTATGATACTTGGAGATCTTAAAAATAGTGCAGAAGCATATCTAGGAGAAAAAGTAACAAAAGCAGTTATTACAGTACCAGCATATTTTAACGATGCACAAAGACAAGCAACAAAAAATGCTGGTAAAATAGCAGGACTTGAAGTTGAAAGAATAATCAATGAACCAACAGCAGCATCACTTGCTTATGGTCTTGATAAACAAGATAAAATGCAAACAATTTTAGTTTATGACTTAGGAGGAGGAACTTTCGATGTTTCTATTCTAGAACTTGGTGAAGGAGTATTTGAAGTTAAAGCTACAAATGGTAATAACCACTTAGGGGGAGATGACTTTGATGAAGTTATCATTAAACACTTAGTAGCAGAATTCAAAAAAGATAATGGTATTGACTTATCTAAGGATAAAATGGCAATGCAACGTCTTAAAGAAGCTGCAGAAAAAGCTAAAAAAGACTTATCAGGAGTTACAACAACACAAATATCTTGTCCATTTATAACACAAGGAGAAGATGGACCACTTCATTTAGATATGACACTTACTCGTGCAAAATTTGAAGACTTAGTAAGAGATTTAGTAGAGTCTACTCTAAAACCAGTTAGAAATGCGTTAAAAGATGCAAGTATGAAAAAAGAAGATATTGATCAAGTTATATTAGTTGGAGGTTCAACACGTATTCCAATGGTTCAAGAATTAATCAAAAAAGAACTAGGAAAAGAACCAAACAAATCAGTTAATCCAGATGAAGTTGTTGCAATGGGAGCAGCTATTCAGGGTGGAGTATTAACTGGAGATGTTAATGATATAGTACTTCTTGATGTAACACCACTTTCACTTGGTATTGAAACACTTGGAAATGTTATGACAACATTAATTCCAAGAAACACAACAATTCCAACAAGTAAAAGTCAAGTATTCTCAACTGCTGCAGACAACCAACCAGCCGTAGATATTCATGTCCTTCAAGGAGAAAGACCAATGGCAGTAGACAATAAAACACTTGGAAGATTCCAACTTACAAACATACCACCAGCACCACGTGGAGTACCACAAATTGAAGTTAAATTTGATATAGATGCAAATGGTATAGTAAACGTTACAGCAAAAGATTTAGGAACAAACAAAGAACAATCAATTACAATTACATCAAATACTTCACTTTCAGAAGAAGAAGTTGATAAAATGATGAAAGAAGCAGAAGCAAATCGTGAAGCAGATGAAGCAAAAAAAGCAGAAGCAGATGCAATAAACGAAGCAGAAGCAATGGTGTTCCAAACTGAAAAAGCTTTAAAAGATCTAGGAGACAAAGTAGAAGAATCTGAAAAAGCTGAAGCAGAAGAAAAAATAAAAGCATTAAAAGAAGCTTTAGATAAAAAAGATGTAGAAGACATTAATAAAAAGCGTGAAGAGTTACAAGAAGTAACATACAAACTAGCAGCAAAAGTATATGAACAAGCAAATAAAGAGAATGCTGCAAATGCTGAAAACGCAAGCGATCAAGAACCAAAAGACGATAACGTAAAAGAAGCAGAATTCGAAGAAAAATAAGAAATATAGCCTTACCAACAGGGTAAGGCTTAGCTTATATAAAATAAAATAAAAAGGAGAAGCTATGTCAAAAAAAAGAGAAGATATAAACGAAAAGTATAAATGGGATTTATCTAAAATATATAAAAATGAAGAAGAAATAAGCAATGATATAAATAACATAAATAAAGCAGTAAATGATTTTCTAAAATATAAAAATAAAGTAACAAGTAGTAGTAAAAACCTACTAGAGTCTACTAAAGATTATTTTAAAATAATGAGAATACTAGATAAACTAATAGTATATTCTCATATGAAATCAGATGAGGATAAAAGCATTTCAAAAAACGAAAGTCTAACAGGAAAAATAGATAAATTAACAGATGACATATCAGAAAAACTTGCTTTCTATACGCCAGAAGTATTAAACGAAGACTATAATAAAATAAAAGAATTTATAAAAGAAAACGAAGAACTAAAAAAATATACTTTTATGTTCGATGATTTATTTAGAGAAAAGAAACATATATTACCATTAGAACAAGAAGAAATGATGGCACGTCTAGGAGAAATATTATCAAGTCCAGAAAGTACTTTCAGAGTATTAGATGATGTTAATCTAAAATTTAATGATATAACAGATGAACAAGGTAATAAAGTAACACTTAATACTAGCAATTATTCTAATTATATAAAAAGTGAAAATAGAGAAGTAAGAAAAGAAGCATTTACTAGTTTATATAATTCATATAACAATTATAAAAACACTTTTGCATCATTATTACGTAGTAATGTAAAAAGTAATTTCTTTATATCAAACACAAGAAAATATAACAGTCCACTTGAAATGTCTTTATATAGTGATAGTATAGATAAAAAATTGTATACCTCTTTAATAGAAAAAGCACATAATAATTTAGATATTATGGAAGAGTATATGAAAATAAAAAAAGAAATACTAAATCTTGATGAAATACATATGTATGATGTATATGTTCCTCTTGTAAAAAACATAAGTAGAAAGTATTCTTATGAAGAAGCAAAAGATTTAGTTATAGAAGCACTTAAACCTCTTGGAGAAGAATATATAAATAATTTAAAAGAGTTATTTAATAGCAAATGTATAGATGTTTATAATAATGAAAACAAAAGAAGTGGAGCATATTCATGGGGATGTTACGATACACTTCCATATGTACTACTAAACTTTGAGGGAGAATTTACAGATGTATCTACAATAGCACATGAACTAGGACATTCTATGCATAGTTTATATTCGAATAAAAATCAAGAATATCATGATCATGGTTACCCAATATTTCTAGCAGAAATAGCATCAACAGTAAATGAAATATTGCTTAATAAATACTGTAGTAAAATAGCAAAAACAAAAGAAGAAAAAGCTTATTTCTTAAATAACTTATTAGAAAATTTTAGAACTACTTTAATAAGACAAACTATGTTTGCAGAATTTGAACTTTTAATTCATGATTTAGAAGAAAAAGGAGAAGTACTTACAGATGAAGTCTTATGTGAAACATATCTAGATTTAAATAAAAAATATTTCACTAATGAAGTAGTAAGTGATGATTTTATAAAACTAGAATGGGCAAGAATACCACATTTTTATACAAGTTTTTATGTTTATAAATATGCAACAGGTATAGCAGTAGCATCTAGTATAGTATCAGATATTTTAAACAATAAAGAAAATGCTTTAGAAAATTATATAAAATTCTTATCAAGTGGTGGAAGTAATTATCCCCTTGAAATATTAAAAAAAGTAAATATTGACATAGCAAATGATGATACAATAGATAAAGCTCTAGATATGTTTAGAGAAACATTAAAAGAGTTTAAAGAAATAACAAAATAAGGAAGAGGTAGTTATGGCAAAACGCGATTATTATGAAGTTCTTGGCGTTAATAAAAATGCTGATGAAAAAGAAATAAAAATGGCTTTTAGACGTTTAGCAAAAAAATATCATCCAGATGTTAACAAAGAAAGTGGAGCAGAAGAAAAGTTTAAAGAGATACAAGAAGCATATGCAGTTTTATCAGATGAAAATAAAAGAAGTCAGTACGATAGATTTGGACATTCGGCATTTGAGGGTGCAAATGGCGGAGCAGGAGGCTTTGATTTCTCAGGTTTTGACTTTTCTGATATATTTGATAATATCTTTGGAGGAGGAGGTTCATTCTCATATTCATCAAGAGGAAGTGGCACAAGAAGAAAAACAAGAGGAAATGACAGCCTTCTAGTAATGGAAATATCATTTATGGAAGCGGTGCTTGGTTGTGTAAAAGAAGTAGAGATTACTACTACAGAAAAATGTAGTGAATGTAAGGGAAAAGGTGGCTTCGGTGAACATACATGTGAAGAATGTCATGGAAGCGGCACAGTAACAGGTTCTCAAAATACAATATTCGGAAGTTTCCTAACCAAAACAACATGCCCAACTTGTAAAGGAGAAGGCATAACATATGATAAAGTTTGTTCAAAATGTCGTGGTAAAGGAAGGACAAAAGTAGTAAAAGAAATAGATGTAAAAGTACCAGAGGGTGTAGATAACGGAAATAGAATAAGATTATCAGATATGGGAGAAGATTCCCCAAATGGAGGTCCAAATGGTGATTTATATATAGAATTTAAAGTAAGTGATCATGAATTCTATGAAAGAGATGGAAATGATGTATACCTAGAACTTCCTATTACAATTACTGAAGCAATAATGGGTACAAAAAAAGATGTAAAATTACTAAAAGATATAGTAACATTAACTATACCAGCAGGCTCTAATTCAGGAGATAAACATAGATTAAGAGGAAAAGGTATAAAAGATGTAAATTATCATAATCATGGAGATTTTTACGTTATATTAAAAGTAATAACACCAAAAAAATTAACAAGAGAACAAAAGAAACTAATAGAAAAACTAAATGATACTAATTTAACAGATAAAGAAATAGATAAATACAATAAGTTCCTAAAAAGATAATTTGTATTTATCTTTTTTTGAAAAAATGAATCAAAGCCATTGAAAAAGAAAAAAGTTTTCTATATAATTAATTTATAAGAATAGTAGGTGATGATATGAAAAAAAGAAAAGGTTTTTCTTTAATAGAAGTACTAGTAGTAATAGTGATACTAAGTATTTTAACAACAACAGTGATAGCTGCGGTTTCAGGGTATATAAAAAATGGAAAAGAAAGTTATGATGACAAATTAGAAAGTTCCTTTCTTTTAGCGGGAAAAAACTATTATGCAGATAACACAGAAAAACTTCCTGAAAAGGGTGGTAGTGAAGTTGTAAGTTTAGCGGAACTAAGAAGTTTAAATTTTGTAAATAAAGATTTTATAGATGCATATGGTAATAAATGTTCTAATGAAGACAGTTTAGTTATGGTAGCAAATGAAAATGGAAAATATGAATATAAAGCATGTTTGTATTGTGAGGGCAGTGCAGTTTTTAATGAAGATCATTCTGAATTTTGTGATCGAAATTCAATTAACTTATCAGATGAAAAAGATATAGATGATGAAGAAAAAGAACAAGATGAAAATGTTAATAATGATAATGAAGCACAAACATGTAAAATAATTAAAAAAGATGAAAAATATATAGTCTATTCAAGTACTGGAGAAAAAGAAACAAGAGAAGCTTTATCAGATGCAGTTACTAAATTATTAAATGATAGTTGTAGACTCACAAAAAAAGTATGTAGTATAAATAGTGCACCAGAAGACATAAAATATTACTATGGAAAAAATGGTAAGATATATGAAAGTGCAGAAGCAGCACAGAATGATGGGACATGTGAAAAAGTTTGTTTTGCATATGAAGTTAAAGATATTGGCTTAGATTCTTCATATATATATAGAATTTCAACAAAAAGTAAGATATCAAATAAAGCTACATTGAAAGAAGAATTTACTAAACTTAATAAAACTTTAAATGATAGTACATACTATTTACACTATATGAAGAAAACAGCTTATGATGAAATAATATCTTCATCTAATTCTAGTTCTAAAGCTACTCCTACCAGTGGAACAGCAGCAGATAAATCTGAGTACAAAAAGAAAGAAAGTGGTACTAAGCTTAGTAAAAGTGTTGGTATATTTCACAAAAATGCAAATATACCAGATGATTATGAATTAGCACTTGGTAAAGCAGTAGATAAATCAAAGGTTACAATCGGTAAAAGTGATAAATTGACAAAAGAAGAAATAAAAGCTTGGGGAAGTAATTGGGCAGAAAGGAAAAAAGAAATTGATGTTACTTTTATCAAATATAAAGGATATCAAAATGAAAACTATAAAGTAAGATATTACAATGTTGGTAAATATAATGGCAAAAAAATAGATGTTGAAATGATACTTGTAAAAGCTGATGGCTGTACACGAAGTGGTAATGGAAAAGTATGTGGTGTAGGGTTTGGAGGACTAAATACGCATATAATTTCTCTAGGAGTAAATGCAATACATGTTAAGTATAAATTCTATGAAGCAAATACAAACAAAGCTATTAGTGTAAAAGGATATAATACATATTGGGATATAGATGCAAATCAAGGAATACATTATGTAAAAGGAATAACAGGACTATATTTTTATGGTACAAGTAAGTTGCATTACAGAATGATAAAGAATGCACCTTATCTCTATGAATATGATAAGAAAATATATGAAGGAAAAGATAGCAGAGTAGCAGTTACAGAAACATTTTCTGGTTCTGAAATATATAAAGTATTCACATTTAGAAAACCCTTAGGTGGAAGTGCTGAAGCTTCAAATGGTGAAATGCAGTCAATAAAACTTCCTATTGGAGTCTCTAAAGAATATAAAGGAAGCACTACTTTCACTAGTGTCTTGCATAAAGATGATATAGTTAAGTTTACAATTAGATATGCTAACACAACATCTTCTGCTAAAACTGTAACAATTACAGATCATCTATCAAGTAATATGGAATATGTAAAAAAATCTGCTACATATAATGGTGGAGCTGTTGCAACTCCTATAATAAACGGAAATAAAGTAATATGGAAGAAAAAAGTATCAGCTTATTCTGGAGGAAGTGTTACTTATCAAGTTAAAATAAAATCATGTGGTTTTAATGCCAAGAGCCATGCTACTCTTAATGTAGGAGGCACCACCTACTATTCACAAACGCTTAAAAATGCAGTATTGTGTACAGATAAAAAAGATACAGAATGTGCAACATATATATATAAATAATTATCATAGAGTTATTTTTAGTAGAGAAGTTTGATAAAACACTTCTCTACTATTTTATTATGAAAATTATGTGAAATCAGTTGACTATTAGCCTATATTTGCATATAATGTTAGAGTCCTAACAAAAGGAGTGTAAGATATGAATCAAGAAAGTAGTATAAGTTTATACTTTAGACTAATCTCAAAAGAGATAAAACAATTCATTGATAAAAGACTTGATAATAACTTAACTAATATTCATATAAGTATACTTTGTTATATAAAAAGAAATAACAGTACTAATGTATATCAAAAAGATATAGAAGACTTTTTAAATATCAGAAGATCAACTACTACAGAAATATTAAATGTTATGGAAAAGAATAACTTAATAAAAAGAGTAGATTCATCTTTAGATAAAAGAAAAAAAATAATTGTTTTATCCCAAAAAGGTAATATCTACGTAAAAAAATTCAAAGAAATACTAGAAGACGTAGAGAAGATTCTTTTTCTAAACATATCAGAAGAAGAACAAAAACAATTAGTTCATATTTTAGATAAAATAAGAAAAAATATAATTAATTCACAGGAGGAAATATGTTAAAATTATTTAAAAAATTAACTAAAAAACAAATCTTATTAGTAATAATAAGTATAGCATTTATTGCATCTCAAGTATGGCTTGATTTAAAAATACCAGATTATATGAATGAAATAACTAAATACGTACAAACAGAGGGAAGTACAATAAGTGATGTTTTAAAACCAGGAATAAAAATGGTAATGTGTGCATTTGGAAGTTTATTATCATCAGTAATTGTAGGGTATTTTGCAGCCTTTATAGCAGCATCATTTTCAAAAAATCTCAGAAAAGAAATATTTGAAAAAGTAGGTTCTTTTGGCATGCAAGAGATAAAAAATTTCTCTACAAGTAGCTTAATTACAAGAACTACTAATGATGTAACTCAAGTAGGAATGTTAATTTCAATGGGACTTCAAGTAATAATAAAAGCTCCAATTATGGCAGCATGGGCTATAACTAAAATAATAGGAAAAAGCTATAAATGGAGTATTGCAACTGCAATAGCCATATGCGTATTACTTGTTCTTATACTTGTACTTGTTTTAATAGCACTTCCAAAATTCAAAAAAATTCAGTGGCTTACAGATAATCTAAATAGAATAACAAGAGAAAACTTAACAGGAATAAGAGTAGTACGTGCTTTTAATGCTGAAAATTATCAAAAAGAAAAGTTTGAGAAAGCAAATGATGAATTAACCAACACATATAAATTTACTTCAAAACTAATGGCCTTAATGAGTCCAGTTATGACTCTTATTATGTCAGGACTTTCACTTTCTATTTACTTTATAGGAGCATACCTAATAAACGAAGCAAATATGTTAGATAAAATAAATCTATTCAGTGATATGGTAGTATTTTCAGCATACGCAATGCAAGTAGTAATGGCATTTATGATGCTTACTATGATATTCATTCTATATCCTAGAGCAAGTGTAGCATCAAGAAGAATACTAGAAGTTTTAAATACTAAACAAAGTATAAAAGAAGGAACAAAAGAAAAAGGGAAAGAACAAGGAACACTAGAATTTAAAAATGTATCATTCAAATATCCAGATGCAGAAGAATACATGCTAGAAGACATATCGTTCAAAGTAAAAAAAGGAGAAACAATAGCATTTATAGGAAGAACAGGATCAGGAAAATCTACTATTATTAACCTAATACCTAGATTATATGATGCAACAAACGGAGAAGTATTAATAGATGGTTTGAACGTAAAAGAATATAAAGAAAATGCTCTATATGATAAAATAGGTTACATTTCACAAAAAGCAGTTATGTTTAGAGGTACCATATTAGATAACATAGGTTTAGGAAATAAAAAAGGTAAAAAACCAAAAGAAAATAAAATGAAAGAAGCTATAGAAATAGCTCAAGGAAAAGATTTTGTAGAAAAACTAGATAAAAAGTATGAATTTGAACTTGCAGAGGGTGGAACAAACTTATCCGGAGGACAAAAACAAAGACTTTCAATAGCAAGAGCAATAGCAAGAGATCCAGAAATATATATATTTGATGACTCATTTAGTGCACTAGATTATAAAACAGATTTTATCTTAAGAAAAGAATTAAACAAACATACCAAAGATAAAATAGTAGTAATAGTAGCTCAAAGAATAGGAACGATAAAAGATGCAAATCAAATATTTGTTATAGAAGATGGAAAAGTAGTAGGACATGGTAAACATAAAGATCTATTAAAATCATGTGATGTATACAAAGAAATAGCTTTATCTCAACTTGGAAAGGAGGAAATAGAAAATGTCTAAAAAAAGCACTAATAAAAAAGATGGTAATCTAAAAGAATCTTTACTAAAACTATTTAATTACATAAAAGTATATTTACCACTTATAATACCTGCTCTTATCTTAGCAATAGTATCTTCTATATTCTCAATAATTGGACCAGATAAACTAAGTGATATAACAGATGAAATAACAAAAGGACTAATGACTGGTATAAATTTAGATAAAGTAACAGAAATAGGAATATTCTTAATAATTATATACTCACTAGGAGCAATATTTAGTTATGTAGAAGGCTTTATAATGGCAATAGTAACTAATAGATGTGCAAAAAGATTAAGGACAGACATATCAAATAAAATAAATAAATTACCACTTAAATACTTTGATAAAAATAGCTACGGAGATATTCTATCTAGAGTAACCAATGATGTAGATACAATAGCACAAAGCTTAAATCAAAGCTTAGGAAACTTAGTAAGTGCAGTAACACTTTTCATCGGAGCACTTATAATGATGTTTGTAACAAATGCAACAATGGCAATTACTGCAATACTTGCAAGCTTAATAGGGTTCCTAATAATGGGACTTATCCTTAAAAATTCACAAAAATATTTTAACGAACAACAAAAACAATTAGGAAACTTAAATGGCCATATAGAAGAAGTATATAGTGGTCATGATATAGTAAAAGTATACAATGCAATGGAAGAAGAACAAGTAAAATTCGATGAAATAAACGAAAAACTATATAAAAGCAATGTAAAAAGTCAATTTTTATCAGGACTTATGCCTCCAATAATGAGTTTTATAGGTAATTTTGGTTATGTAGCAGTATGTGTAGTAGGAGCTTTACTTGTTATGGATAACAAAATAACATTTGGAGTAATCGTAGCATTTATGATATATATAAGACTATTTACAAATCCACTTACTCAAATAGCCCAAGGACTTACATCACTTCAATCAACTGGAGCAGCCTCTAATAGAGTATTCACATTCCTAGAAGAAACCGAAATGGAAAAAGAAGAAAGTACCAAAGTACTAAAAAAAGAAAATGCAAAAGGTAATATAGAATTTAAAAACATAGAATTTGGATATGATGAAGACAAAGTAATAATAAAAAACTTCTCAGCAAAAGCAAAAGCAGGAAACAAAGTAGCTATAGTAGGACCCACAGGAGCAGGTAAAACTACAATGGTAAACTTACTTATGAAATTCTATAATATAAAAAAAGGAGATATAATAATAGATGGAAATTCTATACATGATTTAACAAGAGAAAATGTTCATGACTTATTTACAATGGTATTACAAGATACATGGGTATTTAATGGAACAATAAAAGAAAATATAAAATATAACAACACAGAAATATCAGATGAAAAAGTAAAAGAAGTATGTAAAGTAGTAGGACTTAATCACTACATAAAAACCTTACCAAAAGGATATGATACAGTATTAAACGAAGTAGAATCATTATCCGGAGGACAAAAACAATTACTAACAATAGCAAGAGCAATGTTAGAAGATAAACCATTTTTAATTTTAGATGAAGCAACAAGTAGTGTAGATACAAGAACAGAAGAACTAGTACAAGATGCTATGGATAAATTAACCAAAGGAAAAACTTCATTTATAATTGCTCATAGACTATCTACAATAAAAAATGCTGACTTAATACTAGTAATGAAAGATGGTAACATAATAGAACAAGGAAACCATAAAGAATTATTGAAACAAAAAGGTTTCTATGCAGACCTATATAATTCACAATTTCAAAAAACAAATTAATACAAGATTAGTGCTTACTAGTCTTTTTTTTCTAAAAACATCCTAAATATAGAAATTTACTAAAAAATATGATATTATATGTATTGAAATTAATAAAGAAAGAAGGAATTACAATGAAAATATTATCTGTAAACGCTGGTAGCTCATCATTAAAATTTCAAATGTATGAAATGCCAGAAGAAAAAGTACTAATATCTGGAGTATTTGAAAGAATTGGTATCAATGATAGCTTTTATACTATCAAACTAAATGGAGAAAAAACAAAAAAAGAAGCAGTATTAAATAACCATGAAGATGCTGTTAAAATACTAATACAAGAACTATTTGATAACAAAGTAATTAACTCACTAGAAGAAATAAATGGAGTAGGACACAGAGTAGTTCATGGTGGTTCAAAATACGCAAATTCAGTAATAATAAATGAAGACGTTATAGATACAATTAAATCATTATTTGATCTAGCACCACTTCATAATCCTGCTAATCTACTAGCAATAAATGCTTTTACCGAAGCACTTCCAAACATAAATCAAGTCGCAGTATTTGATACATCATTCCAACAAACAATGGAAGATACTGAATATATTTATCCAGTTCCATACGAATGGTATACAGAATATGGAGTAAGAAAATATGGATTTCATGGTATAAGTCATAATTATCTAAAAGACAAAATGAGTCAAATTCTAGGAAAAGAAGATTTTAAACTTATCACATGTCATTTAGGGGGAGGATGTAGTATCGAAGCAATAAAAGATGGTAAATGTATAGATACCAGCCTAGGCTTCTCACCAAACTCTGGACTTATGATGGGAACTAGATGTGGAGACATAGATTCACAAATGATACCATATGTTATGGACAAATCAGGTATGAGTTTAGAACAAGTTATGAGCGATCTTACTAAAAAAAGTGGCTTTATCGGAGTAAGTGGAATAAGTAGCGATTCAAGAGATATTGAAGATGGTGTAAACAAAGGTGATAAAAGATGTATTCTAGCACAACAAATGTTTGTAAATAGATGCGTAGATTACATAGCAAAATACTACGTAAAACTAGAAGGAGTAGATGCTATTTGCTTTGCCGCAGGACTAGGAGAAAATTCAATAACAACAAGAGCACAAATAATAGAAAAACTAAAAGTCCTAGGAATAAAATTATCTGAAGAAAGAAACAATGTAAGAGGAAAAGAAACTTTAATAAGTACAGATGACTCTACAGTACCAGTATGGATTATTCCAACAGATGAAGAACTAATGATAGCAAAAGATACTTATAACCTAATCAAATAAAAGAATAGGATGATAAAAGATGTACAAAGACATTTTTAAAGCAATAGAATCATATGATAATATAGTAATAGCAAGACATATAGGAGTAGATCCCGATGCAATGGCAAGCCAAATTGCCCTTAAGAACTCAATAAAACAAACATTCAAAGAAAAAAACGTCTATGCAATAGGAAACGGAACAATAAAGTTTAACTTTATAGGAAAACTAGATAAAGCAATAGACTTTAATGCCTTAGATAAAATACTTCTCATAGTAGTAGACACCCCAGATAAAAAAAGAGTAGATATGGAAGAATTAACCCATTATGAATATAGTATAAAAATGGACCATCATCCATTCATAGAAAAATATTGTGATATAGAATATATAAAAGATGATTCATCAAGTGCATCAGAAATAATATATGACTTTTTAAAAAACACAGAACTAGAACTAAATAAAGAAATATGTGAAATACTATATGCAGGAATGGTAGCAGACACCAATAGATTTTTATTTAACAATTCCAAAGCAAAAACATTCGAAGTAGTAAGTGAAATGATTTCAAATTACAATATAGACATAACAAAAGTATACTTAAATCTATACAAAAGACCTCTAGCAGAAGTAAAATTCTTTGGATACATGGCGAATAATATAAAACAAACAACAAATGGAGTAGGATATATAAAAATAACAAATGAAGTACTAGAAGAATATCAAGTAGACTCTGCAACCGGAGGAAACTCCATAAACGAATTTAATAATATAGAAGAACTACAAGTATGGCTAAGTGCAACCGAAGATATAAAAAACAAAGTAATAAGAGTTTCAGTAAGATCAAGAGGCCCAATAATAAACAAATTACTAGAAACCTATGGTGGCGGTGGTCATGCCCTAGCAAGTGGAGTAAAACTAAAAAACTTTGAAGAAGTTGACAAATTAATTATAGACCTAGATAAACTTTGCAAAGAATATATAGAAAGTAGTGATAACAATGAAAATTACTAGTTCAGAATTTATAATAAGTGCCATAAGAAGAAGTCAATATCCTACTGATAACTTACCAGAATTCATGTTAGTAGGAAGAAGTAACGTAGGAAAAAGTAGTTTCATTAATACAATAACAAATAACAAAAAAATGGCCAGAGTCTCTAATACACCAGGAAAAACAAGAAACTTAAACTTTTACTTATTAAATAAGAGCTTTTACTTCGTAGATGTACCAGGTTATGGATATGCTTCAGTAAGCAAAAAAGAACACAAAAAATTTGGACTCATGATAGAAGAATACTTAGAAAAAAGACCAAATCTTGTTAGAACATATATGCTAGTAGACCTAAGACATAAACCAAGTGAAGACGATATACTAATGTACAAATATCTAAAATATTACAAACTACCAGTAACAGTCATAGCAACTAAAGCAGACAAAATATCTAACAATAAAAGAGAAAAAGCTAAAAATCTAATACTAAAAACCCTAGAACTAGAACAAGGAGACACATTTATTGTACTTTCAAATATAACAAAAGAAGGAAAAGATAAAATACTAAATGAAATAGAAAGCCTAGTAGAAGAAGAAACTTTATAGGCTTTTTCTCATACAATAAACTAGGTGATTTAATGAAAATTATTAATAAAAACAACAAAATATCTATTCTTATAATAAATAAAAATAGCCTAAATAAAGAAACAATAAACGAAGATATAAAACAACTAATATTAAAACTAAAAAGAACATATAAACAAGAAATATCAGGTATCTATAAAGCACACATATATAAAAATAAATTTGGAATAATAATAGACCTAATAAAAGAAGAAGATATAGACTTCTTTAAAGATATATTAGACCTAAAAATAATACTACACGAAAAAGAAGAAACTTTCCTAACATTCGAAGATTACTTTCTATTAAAAAACAAAAAAGTATACTTTTTAAACAATAAATACTACATAAACATAGACGAATTAAATTATAAAGAATTCCTAAATATATGCGAATTTTCTAACATAATATATGGAGAAGAACTAAAAACTATAAAAAACAACATAAAAAAAATTACTGAGATTAATTTCCAGTAACTTTTTATTTGATAAAACCAGCAGATTCTATCTTAGACTTAATTCTAGCTTTAGTTTGCTCACCCTCAATTTTAATTAAACTTTGTTCACCATCAGTAAAGAATAACACAGTAGGAGTACCACTGACATCAAAAAGTTCATTATACTTCTCTTGATCCTCATCAGATAAATTACTAATATTAAGACTATAAGCTTCAATGTCATTCTCACTTAATACACTAATAAAGTTTGGAGTAAAAGCTTTACAATGCTCACAATCAGTTTGCTTTATATAAAGAATAAAATCTTTTTTACTATCAATTTTATCAGTAACCTCATTTAAACTAACTTCATGAACATATTTACTATTATCAACACTAAATATAACAGCAATAACAATAAGTAAAACTATTACAGCTAAAAGTAGAATTAACCATTTATATTTTTTTAACATTTTAACACCTCAATAACAATAATAACACAAATAAGCATTAAAATAAATATTTGAGTTTTGGTTTTTACAAAAACCTTAATTTTAAAGTTAAATTTCAGTTTTGTAGTAAAGTGAAATTTAGTATTAGA
>CAZBFY010000007.1:0-19592 GCA_964491445.1 uncultured Mycoplasma sp. | reverse complement strand
TTATCAAATAAAGGATTAGGGAGATTTTAGTTTGCCAAAAGTGTTAAATTCAGGAATATAACTTAGTTGTTGTGTTATTGTCAATATAACTTAGTTCTTTTTTTGTTTTTTTGTCTATATAAAAAGAATAGATTTTTCTACTCTTTTGTGTTTGTTAATATTCACAGTTTCCTGGGGTTCTTGGGAATGGTATTACGTCTCTTATGTTTTCTACTCCGGTTAGGTAGATTAATAGTCTTTCAAAGCCCATTCCAAAGCCTGAGTGAATACATGTTCCGTATTTTCTTAGGTTTAAGTACCATTCTAGGCCGTCTTCTTTTATTCCTAGTTCTTGCATTCTGGTTTTTAGTTTTGTGTAGTCTTCTTCTCTTTGTGAGCCTCCCATTAGTTCTCCTGCTCCTGGGACTTCTAAGTCTACTGCTGCTACTGTTTTTCCGTCTTTGTTTTGTTTCATGTAGAATGCTTTTATGTCTTTTGGCCAGTCTGTTATGAATACTGGTCCGTCAAAGTATTCTGTTATGTATTTTTCGTGTTCTTTGGCGATGTCTTCTCCGTATTCTGGTATAAATTCAAATTTTTGTTTTGCTTCTTTTAGTATTGTTATTGTTTCTTCATGTGTTATTCTTTTGAATTTACTGTTTACTAGTTTTTTTAATTTGTTTATTAGTCCTTTTTCTATAAATTTATCTAGGAATTCCATTTCTTCTTTGGCGTTTTCAAGTACATATTTTACGATGTATTTTAGCATATCTTCTTCGATGTTCATTAGTTGTTCTAAGTCGCAAAATGCTATTTCGGGTTCTATCATCCAGAATTCGCTTGCATGGGTTTTTGTGTTTGAGTTTTCTGCTCTAAAGGTTGGTCCGAATGTGTATGTCTTTTTAAATGCTGTTGCAAATGTTTCTGCTTCTAGTTGTCCTGTTACGGTAAGTCCTACTTTTTTTCCATAGAAGTCTTTTGTGTAGTCTATGTTTTTTGGGTTTATTTTTTCTAGATCGAGTGTTGTTACTTGGAACATTTCTCCTGCTCCTTCACCATCGTTTGCTGTTATAAGTGGTGTATTTACGTAGATATATCCTCTTTCTCCGAAGTATGTGTGGATAGCTAAGGCTGCTAGGGATCTTACTCTAAATACTGCTTGAAATAGGTTTGTTCTTGGTCTTAGATAGGCTTGTTCTCTTAAGAATTCTACTGAGTGTCTTTTTGCTTGTATTGGATAGTCTTCTGGGCAGTCTCCTAGTAGGGTTATGTTTTTTACTTTTATTTCGTATGCTTGTTCTTTTCCTTCTGATGTTACTAGGGTTCCTTTTACTTTTATTGTGCTTCCTATGTGATATTTTTGTATTTCTTCGAATTTTTTTATGTTGTTATCGTAGACAAGTTGTATGTGTTTGAAACATGTTCCATCTGAAAAGTCTATGAAACCGAAGTCTTTTTGTTTTCTGTGGTTTCTTATCCATCCTTGTAGTGTTATTTCTTTGTCTTTATAGTTTTCTATTTTACTATATAATTCTTTTAAATCCATTTTTTCCTCCTTAATTAAAAAATCATGTAAAATAAAGGGACGCTTAAGGCGTGGTACCACTCTTTTTTATCATGATTGATCTTTGTTATATAACGGTATTACCGGTTTTTCCTACTTGTTTTTTCAGAAAAACTCTCGGTGGTGTTATTCATATAGAACTTATTACTCGTTTCCATCTACTAGAGCTTTCTATTAATAGTTTTCTATATTACTTCTCCACTTCTTCGATTTGTTTATTATTTTATATTTTTATTTTTGTTATGTCAAGTTTTTTTATTTTGGCCAGTACATAATGACTACTACAATGACTCCGACTAGTGCTATTCCTACTAGAATCATTTCTCTTACTGAAAGTGGGAATTTTTTCTTTGGTGGTTGATAGCTTGTGTTTACTGGTGGTGTGTTTTGGCTTTCTACTTGTCCTACTTTTGAGATTCCACTTCCTACTTGGGTTGGTTTTATTCCATTTATTGCGTTGTTTAGTTCTCTAGTACTTCCTACTTGTTCTTCTTTTGTGAATGTAGGTTCTGGCATTTTTGATTTTATTTGATTATTTTGATTATACATATTGTTGTTATTTAATTGGTTATTATTTTGGTTTTGTAATCCTACATTATTGTTTAGATTTTGGCTTGGTATACCTGTGTTATTAGTATTTATTTGGTTGTTGTTTTGATTTGTTTGGTTATATAAATTATTTTGATTTGGTTGGTTATTATTTAAGTTTTGGACTGGTCTATTTTGATTTTGTAATCCTGCATTATTGTTTAGATTTTGGTTTGGTATACCTGTGTTATTAGTATTTATTTGGTTGTTGTTTTGGTTTGTTTGGTTATATAAATTATTTTGATTTGGTTGGTTGTTATTTAAGTTTTGGACTGGCCTATTTTGATTTTGTAATCCTGTATTATTATTTTGGTTTGGCATACCTATGTTATTATTTTGATTATTGTAGTTTGGAACATTATTAATATTATAGTTTGGAGTATTTTGATTTATCATATTATTTGGTATTTGTTTTGATATGGTTTCATTAATTGGGGTTTGTGTTGTTTGATTTATGTTTGTGTTATTATTTGGAATGTTTTGATTTGCTGGGTTTTGGTAACTATTTTGTGGTTGTGTTTGGTTTTGATTTGTGAAACCTGGTATTGAGATTACTCCGGTATTTTCTGGTTTTATTTCTTCTTTTTGATGTGTATAGCTATTTATTCCTGAGTGTGTTTGTCCTGGTACTATGTTTTGATTTTGTGGTTGTGTTTGGATGTTGTTTCCTTGCATGATGTTTCTGTTTTCTTGGACGTTTTGTACTCCTTGGACTGGGTTTGGTGTGTTTTGTACGTTGTTAAATCCTTGCATAATATCTGGACCGTTTCCTATACTGCTTTGTCCTACGACTAGTTTTTCGTTTGCTTGTCTTGCTTGTAAATCATTTATGTTATTGTTATTTGGGTTGTTTCCTATATTATTTGTTCCTAAACCATTTATACTATTTGGGATATTATTATTCATATTTCTACCTTCTCTCTATAACTCCTTATTATATTTATATTATATATAAATTTGTTTTGTTTTACAACGTTGTTTTTACTTTTTTTACACTTTTTTGTATTTTATTTACGTTATTTAGTACTTGTTTTGTTATCCAGGTCATTATTATTTTTACTATATATTCTTGTTCTTGCTTTGTTAGTTCTTTGTTTTTTGGTATTTTGTGCCATTTTTCTAAGCATGATCTACAGCAGGTTGCTGTTGCGTGTTGTGCTATAAAGGTTGGGTGTCCTTTCATTGGTGTTTGTTTCCCATCATTTTTTGGGTTTTTTTTGGATAATCTTTGGTGTATAAAGTCTTTTGTATGTTTTTCTATTTCTTTGTATCCTTTTTCTTTGGCGTATTTTATGTCGTTTTCTTTTAGATAGAAACTATTTCTAAATTTTGATTTTTTTAGGTTTTCTAGGGTTATTTCTATATTATTTGAGTTCAAATTCTATACTTCCTTTTCCGTTTTTTGATTTTATTGTTGCTAGGGCTCCGTTTATAATTGTTATTCTTGGTGCTAGGTGTCCTATGTCGGTTTCTATTATTATTGGTACTTTTAAGTTTTTTAATGATTCTAGTATTGTATCTTCGTATGTTTTATTATATATACTTGTGTACATTAAGCATCTTCCGAAGATTATTCCTTTTGTGTATTTGAAGTAATTGTGTTCTTTGAATTTCCATAGGAGTCTTGTTATGTTTTCTGATGATAGTGAGAAGTTTTCGAAGTACCAGATGATTCCATCTTTTTTGTATTTTTCTATGAAGTTTTTTGTGTTATCGTATTTTGTTCCGAAGATGTCTCCTAGTACGTCTAGACATCCTCCGATTAGTCTTCCTTTTATGATTACTTCTTTTTCTTTTGTTAGTATTTTCCAGTTTACTTTTTCTGTTAGGTTGTATTCTTCTTTTTCTTTGTTTTTTTCTTTTTCATATTTATTAAAGTTTGTTTGTATTATGTTTTTACCTTGTAGTATATCTAGGTTATCTGTTAGTGATTTATGCATTTTTGTCATGCTGAATGCTTTGTAATTATTGCTATAGAGAGTTGCTATGTCTAGTTTTGTTGTTATTGTGTATGTTAGCCATGTTGGATCTGAGTATCCTTGGAACCATTTTGGGTTTTCTTTTATTGTGTTGTAGTTTAGATATGGTATCATTTCCATGATGAAGTCTCCACCGGATGCTGATATTATTAGGTCTACTTCTTTGTTTTTAAATAGTTCTTCTAGTTGTTTTGCTCTTTCTTTTGGTGATGTGCTTCGATTGTTTTTGCTTGTTCTTACGTTTTTGGTTTCTATTACGTTGTAACCTTTATTTTCTAGGTTTATTTTGGCTTTATCTAGTCTTTTTTGTTCTTGTGGTATTACTATTCCATCTGAGGGTGCTGTTACTGCGATAGTACTTTTTTTGTTTATGAATTTTGGATATATCATTTAATCACCTTCTTTTTTATTTTCTAGTACTGCATAGCTATATAGTTTTACTCCGTTTTTTTCATTTGGGTGTATTGGATCTTTGTAGTATAGGTAAGCATTGGTGTTTTCTATGAATTGTGTTATGTATGGGTTTGGGTCTATGTGTATATAGCCATGTTTGTTTGCGTATTTTTGTTGCCTTTTTGAGCATTCTTCGATTAGTCTATTTCTGCTATATAAATCGTATTTTGAGGTTATGTCACTTGGTAGGGTTTTCCATGGGGTTATGAGCACTACTGTTGCTTTTTTATTTGGTATTAGTTTTACTATTTTATCTATGTTTGTTATGTATTCTTTTGATGTTTTTGATGATTTTTCGTCTCTTCTTCTTATATCGTTTATTCCTATTGCTATGAAATAGATATCTCCTTTACTTTTTTGTATTTCTTCTTTTTTACTTTCTATTATATCTATTGTGGTGTATCCTCCTTTTGAGATGTTGTTTATTTTTACTTTTGGATATAACTTCATAAGTTCTTCATACCATGGATGGTTATTGTTTGCTGATCCTTTGGTTATACTGTCTCCGATAAATACTGCTTCTTTTGCTTTTGTTAATGGTTTATTTAGGATACTGTTTTTTGCTATTTGTTTTAGGTCTAAATTATGTTCTTTGTTACATATGAAGTATCTTTGTTGTAATTTGTTTGTACTTAGTTCTTTTCCTAGGTTGTTTTTAGTAATTTGTTTTAGGTATGTGTTTATGTCTTTTAGTTGTTTTTGGTTGTAGTTTTCTTTTGTGTTATTACTTGTTAATATGTCGTATATGAATATTTTTGTTTGTTTGTTTTGTTGTGTTATGTCATAGACTGGCATTATGTTTAGGTTTTCTATGGTGTTATTTTTTATTTTTATGTTTGTTATTATTTGGTTGTTGTTTGTACTGCTTTTTGTTAATAAATTGTTATTACTTTCTATAAATAATGTGTTTTTTTCTTTTGTTATTGTTTGGTTTTTACTTGTGCTGAATACTATGTTTATGTTTTGTGATGAGAATATGTTATTCCATGTTTTTATATCGTTTTTGTTTAGGTTTTGTGTGTTATTCATTAGGAATAGCATGTCTGTTTGGTTTTTGTATTTTTTTATGTTTGTTATTATGTTTGTTTTTTGTTTGTTGAAGTTTTTGTTTTTTTCTGGTATTAGGTTGTAGGATAGTATTCCTATTTTGGTGTTTTTTAGTTTTATTATTTTTATGTCATTATTTATAGTATGTGGTATTCCTGTTTTATCTAGGTTGTTGTTTATATTTTGGTTGTTGTTTGTTGATAGGAATATGTTTTTGTTTTGGTTTATGTATGTTAGGTAGTCGTTTAGGGCTTTTTGGTTGTTTGTTTGGTCATTAAAGAAGCTTAGTGTGTAGTTTTTGTTATTTGTTATTATGTTTTTGAAGTAGTAGTCATAGTTATATTTATTTAATAGTTTATTATATGATGGTGTTGTTAGGGTTTCTGTTAGGGTCATGTTTCCTAGATATGATATGTTTATTGTTTGATCTTTTGTTTTTTTTGTGTATTCTTTTGCATAGCATATTATTATTCCTATTATGGTTATTAGTATTAGTAGCATTATTAGGAAGAATAGGATTTGTTTTTTTTCGTTTTTTGTTGTTTTTATCATAAGAAAAAAGAAGAAACTAGGAAACTAAGATTTCTTCTAGGGTCTTTCTAGGTCTTGGTTTTGGTTCTTGGTTTTTGTATCCTATTGCTAGACATGATATGCATTCGTATCCTACGGAGCTTATGTAGCTTATATCTTCTTTTATTGAGTTTGTATTTGCTATCCATAGTGATCCTAAGCCTAGTTCTGTTGCTTTTAGATGCATGTTTTCTATGAATGCTCCGAGTGATAGCATGTCATGGTCTCTGTTTCCGTCTTTGTCATCGTAATAAATTGCTAGTAATGCTGGGGCTTCTTTTATGATGTTTGCTGTTGTTATTTTGCTTTGGTCATCTTGGGCTTTGTCTTCTAGTACTGTTGCTATGTCATTTTTTTCGTCAGTTTCTAGAATTGCTACTTTCCATGGTTGTCTGTTGTGTGCTGAGGGTGCTAGTATTCCTGCTTTTATTATTTCTTCTAATGTTTTTATGTCTACTTCTTTATCTTGAAATTTTCTAATACTTCTTCTTTGGTTTATTACTTCATCAAAATTCATCTTATAAGTCCTACCTTTTCTTTCATTATTTTATATTTTTCTTGTGCTATTTTTCTTGTTTTTATTATTCCTTTGTCTAGTATTTCTTCTAGGGTGTTGCTTGTTATTATTTTGTTATATTTTTCTTGTATTGTTTCTAGTTCTTTGCATACTAGGTCTGCTACTGCGGTTTTGAAATTACCGTAGTTTGTGTTTTTGAAAATTTCTTCTACTTGGGGTATTGTTTTTCCGGTAAGAGAGCTATAAATATTTATTAGGTTTGATATGCCGGGTTTGTTTTCTATGTCGTATTTTATTTGTGTATCACTGTCTGTTGTGGCACTCATTATTTTTTTTCTTATTAGTTTTGGTTCGTCTAATAGTCTTATAACTCCTTTTTGGTTTGGGTTTGATTTGCTCATTTTTTTATCTGGGGTTACTAAGTCCATTATTTTTGCTTGTTTTGTGTTTATTAAAACGTTTGGTATTTTAAATGTTTCTCCGTATTTTTTGTTGAAGCGTATTGCTATATCTCTTGCTAGTTCTACGTGTTGTTTTTGGTCGATTCCAACAGGAACATAGTCTACGTCGTATGTTAGTATATCACTTGCCATTAGAACTGGGTATGTGAAGAGTCCTGCGGTGAAGTTTGTGTTTTTTTTGCTTTTGTCTTTGAACTGGGTCATGCGTGATAGTTCTCCGAAATATGTATTACATTCTAGTAACCATGATATGTTTGTATGATATTCGTTTTCTGATTGAATGAATATTGTGTTTTTTTCTGGGTCTATACCACATGCTATGTAAAGTGCTACTAGGCTTTTTATGTTTTCTTTTAGGGTGTTAGGGTCTTGTGGTATGGTAATTGAATGTAAGTCTGCGATAAAAATGTAGCTTTCATATTCGTTTTGTAATTTTACCATTTGTTTTATTGCTCCGATATAGTTTCCTAAGGTAATGACTCCGGTTGGTTGAAGTCCTGTTAAAATCTTTTTCATATATGTACCTCCGTTTTTTATTATATCATAAAAAGAGAGTTAAGCTTAAAAAACTGTATTAATTGCTTAACTTTTTTGTTTTTTTATTATCTTGTTTTTGTACTTGGTTTTAATTCATCACAGGCATTATCCCCGACTTTTTCAGTTGTCAAAACAAAAAAGTCGGGATTGTTTAATTATCTTGTTTTTGTTGTGTTATTTATTTCTATAAGTTCTTTGTTATTTATTTTTTTTATATCTATTACTTTTCTTCTTGTGTTTTCTTGTGTTTTTTGTTTGTGTTCTTCTTCTGTTTTTTGTGGTTGCTCTTTTGTTTCTTTTTTTATTTCATTTTTATATTTTTCTATAATTTTATCTACTTTATCATAATTTATACTTTGGTATGCTTTTGTTTTTTTTATTGGTCCTAGAAGTCCTGTGAAGTCATGTGTTTTGTCATAATATTTTGTTTTAAATTCTTTTTCCATTTCGGTTTCTATTTCTAGCATGAATAGTTGTGCTTTGTAATTAAAGTTTGTTTTTAAGTATTCCCATGATTTTCTTGATTTTTCAAATGAGTAAATGTTCATGAATTCTTCACCTAGTATTTGAGTTAGTTTTTCTGCTATTTTTACTTCTTTTGGGTAACCGCATCCTGTTGTTTTTAAGTTGTATTTTTGTGCTATTTTTCTTGTTTTGTATTCTGTTAGTCCTTCGTGTAATGGGAATACTCCTTTTGAACCGCATAAGTGCATTGTTTCATGAAGTAGATTTTCTTCATAGAATTCTTCTGGGGTTGCTCCTTTTATGAATAGGTGTTTCATATATGTTATAAATGTATTTTTGTTTAATACTAGGTTTTCTTTTTTATAGGCTTTGTGATTTTTATTTATACTGTTTCCTGGAATGAATTTTAGCATTTTTAATATTTTTTCTATTGTTTCTGGAAGGTATATTTTATCATCGCGTACAAAACAGGAGATGGTTTTTGTGTCTTTTATTTCTATTAGTTCTTTGTAATCTTTTATTTTTTTTAATTTTATTATGGTTTCTGTGGGTATTACTTCTCCATATTCTTTTAGAATTATTTCTATTTGATTTTTTAGTTGTTTTGCTAGTTTTTCTTTGGTTTGTTCTTTTTTTGTTTTGTTCATAGTTACACTTCCCTTATGGTTTTAGTATATCACATAATGTTAAACATAAAAATTTCGTGTTTTTTTGTGTAAACTTTATTATTTTTTCTGATTTTGTGCTTTTTTACATTTTGATGGTTAGTTTGGTAGTAAATGTTTGATTTGTTTATATGAATTTTTATGTTTTACTGGGTATTTGGTATATAAATGTTATATTTGCTTGTTTGCAATATTTTTGGTTGTTTTTTATACTTATTTTATGGAAGAGAAGATTGATAAGTTATTAGATAATATTAATGGTTTTCCTCTTGATGATGCTCAGAGAGAGGTTGTTGTTTCTGATAGTAAGCATCTTTTGGTGTCTGCGGGGGCGGGTTCTGGTAAGACTCTTACTATTATTGGTAAGATTAGGTATCTTATTGAGATTAAGAATTTGTGTTGTGATGAGATTATTTGTATTTCTTTTACTAATGAGGCTACTAATAATTTGAAGAATAAGCTTATTAGTAATTATGGTTATGATATTCCTTGTTATACTTTTCATAAGCTTGGTCTTGAGATTTTAAAGGATGAGGGTAAGATTATTTCTTGTTCTGATATGTTAGAGTTTGTTATTGATGAGTATTTTTATTCTTTGATTAGTTTAGATGATAAGAAGAGGGTTTTGTCTTTACTTGGTATTAGGTTTAATGGGTTTAATTTTGAGAAGAAGTATTCTTTGATTGATAGGAAGAGGTTTTTGGAGCTTTCTAAGTTGGTTAGTAAGTTTATTAATTTATTTAAGGCTAAGGATTGTGCTCCGGATGAGTTTTTATCTTTTTTAATTAATTCTAAGTCTAAGCGTGATAGAGATTTTTTGGTTCTTACTTATCATATTTATTATGCTTATCAGAAAGAGCTTGATTCTAAGAATGAAATTGATTTTTCTGATATGATTTCTAAGGCTACTTTAAGGGTTAGGTCTAAGGGTTTTAATAGGGATATTAAGTATATTATAATTGATGAGTTTCAGGATACTTCTTGGGTTAGGTTTAATTTGGTTAATGAGATTCTTGATAAGACTGGGGCTTCTTTACTTGTTGTTGGTGATGATTTTCAGTCTATATATAGGTTTACTGGTTGTGATTTGGATTTGTTTTTGAAGTTTGGGGAGATTTTTCCTGATGGTAAGGTGTTAAAGATTGAGAATACTTATAGGAATAGTATGGAGCTTATTGATGTTGCGGGTTCTTTTATTATGAAGAATAAGAATCAGCTTAGAAAGGATTTGTGTTCTAGTAAGAGGCTTTGTTTTCCTTTGCAAATTGTGTATTATAGGAATATTGTTAGTACTTTTATTTCTCTTATTACTTATATTCATAATAGTTCTTTTAAGCCTATTCTTATTCTTGGGAGGAATAATTTTGATATTAATATGATTATTAAGTCTGATAGGTTTTATATGGATGGTAATTGTGTTATTTATAGGGATAATTTGGATATTAAGATGTATTATTTGACTGTTCATAGGTCTAAGGGGCTTGAAGAGGAGAATGTTATTGTTATTAATATGACTGATGGTAGGACTGGGTTTCCTAATAAGATTTGTGATGATAAGGTACTTAGGTTTGTTTCTTGTCGTGGGGATGATTATTTGTATTCTGAGGAGAGGAGGCTTTTTTATGTTGCTATTACTAGGACTAAGAATTTTACTTATTTGCTTACTCCTTTGGAGGGTGAGTCTGTGTTTATTTCTGAGCTTAAGAGAGATTATAGGGGTAAAATAAAAGTAGTTAGAAGGGATAAGTTCTAGCTACTTAAATTTGTGTTTTATTCTTAGGGTGTTTAGTATTGTTATTAGGGTTACTCCGGTGTCTGCGAATACTGCGAGCCACATTGTTGTAAGTCCTAGGATACTTAGTATTAGTATTAATACTTTTATTCCTATGGCAAATATGAGGTTTTGTTTTATTATGTTGTTTGTGTATTTTGATATTTCTATGCTTTTGGTTATTTTGTTTAGGTCATCGTTCATTATTACGATGTCTGATGCTTCGATTGCTGAGGTTGATCCTACTTGTCCCATGGATATTCCTATGTCTGCTCTTTTTAGGACTGGGGTATCGTTTATACCGTCTCCTACAAAGGCTGTTAGGGTATTTTTTGATTCTTTTTCGTATGCCCTAAATTTGTCTTCTGGTAACATTTCGTATTTTACATTTATACCTAGTCTTTTTGCTATTTCTTGTGATGGTTCTTTTTTATCTCCGGTAAACATTATTGTTTCTATGTTTTGTTTTTTTAGTTTTTTTATTACTTGTTTGGCGTTTTCTTTTATACCATCATCTAGTGTTATGGAACAGATGTGTTTATTGTTTATGCTTACGTGTATATTTGTGTTTATGTTACAGTTTTTGCATATACTTTTTGTTCCTACTTTTATTTTTTTATCTTCATATTTATAGGATATTCCTTTTCCTGTTTCTTCTTTAAAGTCTTTTACTAAGTTGCTTTCTATTGTTTCTTTGTACATACTGGTTATGCTTTTTGCTATGGGGTGATTTGATAATGATTCTCCGTGGGCTAGTATTTTTATTATTTCTTCTTTTGTATATTTTTTATCTGTTATTTCAAGGTTTGTTACTTTAAAGGTTCCTGTTGTTAGGGTTCCTGTTTTATCGAATATGATTTTTTTTAGGTTTACTAGGTTATCTAGATAGTTACTTCCTTTTATTAGTATTCCGTTTTTTGAAGAGACTCCTAGGGCTGTGAAGTATGATAGTGGTACGGATATTGCTATTGCACATGGGCATGATATTACTAGGAATGTTAAGCCTCTGTAGATGCTTTCGCTTAGGGGGATGTTAAAAAGTGGTAAGGTGATGGTTACTAATAGTGATAGTAATAGTACTGTTGGGGTATATATTTTGCTGAATTTTGTTACTATAGTTTCTGTTTTGGCTTTTTTATCGCTTGCACTTAGAGTTAGTTCTAAGATTTTTGCTACTGTTGAGGTAGCATATGGTTTGGTGGCTTTTATTTCAAAGACTTCTCCTTGATTAATGGCTCCGGAGAGTACTTCTTTGCCTTTTTCTAAGTGGTATTTTTCTGTTTCTCCGGTTAGCATTGACATATCGAGTTCTGCGGTTCCTTTGGTTATTATGCCATCTACTGGGACTTTTTCTCCTTTTTTTACTATTAAGATATCGTTTTGTTTTACCTTTGAAATGTCTATTTTGTTAATAGTTGTTTTATGTTTAAGGTTTGCGTAATCTTGTTTTATTTCTATTAGTTTTTTTATGGATGTGGTGCTTGTGTTTATTGCTTTTTCTTCTAGGAGTTTTCCTAGTATGTACAGGAATGCTACCATTATTCCTTCGGAGGTTTTTCCTATTATTAGGGCTCCTAGTGAGGATATGGTTATTAGGGTGTTTTCGTTTATTGTTTTTGTGTTTATTAATGTTTTATATGAGTTTATTAGTGGTTTATAAAGTAGTAGTATGTATGCTGATATTATTAGTATGTTTTTTAGTATTATTGGTTTGTTTATGTATGTTCCTAAGATTCCTAGTAGTGCTGATATTATTAGTAGTGAGATGTGGTATTGTTTTGGTTTTTCTGTTTCTTTTTGTGTTATGTATGCTTGTGGTTCTATTTGTTTTATTAGGGTGTTTATGTCTTGTTCTGTTATGTTTGTTTCTGTATAGAAGCTTAGTTTTGAAGTACTAAAGTTTACTGTTACGTTTTTTAGTTTTTTGTTTTTTGATAGGTGTTCTTCGACTTTTCTTGCACAGTTTGCACAGTCTAGTCCTACTATATTATATCTATGTTTCATTTTGTCATCCTTATTAGTAATTTCATTATTTCTTCGACTGTTTCGTAGTGTTTGTTATTTATATCTTCGACCATACATGTTTTCATATGGTTTAGTAGTACTTCTTGGCCTAGGCTTTTTAATGCGTTGTTTACTGCGGATATTTGAATCATGATGTCATCACATTCTCTGTCTTCTTCGATCATTTTTTTTATGCCTTTTATTTGGCCTTCTGCTCTATTTAGTCTTTTTATGTAGTTTTGTTTTTCTTCTTTTGTTCTGATTATTTGTTTTTTTTCTTTTTCTTTATTCATTGTATTCTCCTTTATGTTTTTATTATATACCCTTAAGGGGTATGTGTCAAGAAGAATTTTTTATTTGATTTTTGGTAGTGTTTGTTTTATTTATGGTTTTTGTTTTTGTATTTTTTATAGTTTTATAGTTGTTTTATTTTCTAGTTATTTTAGAGATTTTTGCTGAAATTCAAGTTGTTTTTTTGTTTGACACGTTTATTTTTTAATGATAGAATTATTTTGGAATCAGTGATGATTGTTTTTTAATAAAATATATATTTTTAAGAGGAGGAACAAATAATGGAATTAAAAGGAAGTAAGACTGAGGCTAATTTGATGACTGCTTTTGCTGGGGAGTCTCAAGCTAGGAATAAGTATACTTATTATGCTAGTAAAGCTAGAAAAGATGGTTATGAACAAATAGCTGCTATTTTTGAGGAGACTGCTAATAATGAAAAGGAACATGCTAAGTTGTGGTTTAAGGAACTTCATGGTGGTGAGGTGCCTTCTACTATGGATAATTTAAAGGATGCTGCTTCTGGTGAGAATTATGAGTGGACTTCTATGTATAGTGAGTTTGCTAAGGTTGCTAGAGAAGAAGGTTTTGAGAGAATTGCTTATTTATTTGAAGAGGTTGCTAAAATTGAAAAGGAACATGAGGAAAGATATTTAGCTCTTTTAAAGAATGTTACGGATGATAAGGTTTTCCATAAAGATGGGGATAAGATTTGGATTTGTAGAAATTGTGGACATGTTTATACTGGTAGTGATGCTTTGGAAGTGTGTCCTGTTTGTAAACATTCTAGAAGTTATATGGAAGTTAAAGCTGATAATTATATGTAATTAAGAAAGATATTAACTGTTTTTGTTAATATCTTTTTGTTTGAAGTAGTAGTTGTATTCACTTATTAAGAAATCATCTGTCATTCCGGCGATGTAGTCTATTACTTTTCTTGATGTAGTTTCTTGTTGGTAGGTTTTGTTCATGTTATTTAAAAATAGTGTGAATATGTGTTCTTGTGTTTGGTTTTCTGTGATTTGTTTATAGTAAAGATTAAATAGTTTGTTAAATATGTTTTTGTATTTTTCTATTTCTTGTGTTGTGTTTGCTTTGTTATATATGTTTTTGTAGTTGAAGTTCATTAGGTCATTCATTGCTTTTAGGATATTTTCTGATATTTTTATGTAGTTTTTAGATAGGCTGTTTTCTATTATGTCTGTTACTATTGTGTTAATTATTTGGGAGTTGGTGTTTCCTAGGATATTTATTATGTTTTTTGGTATGTCGTTTTGGGTTATTATTCCTAGTCTTATGGCATCATCTATGTCTTTTCCTATGTATGCTATTACATCACTTATTCTTACTACACAGCCTTCTAGGGTCATTGGTCTTATTGTTTTTAGTATGTTATTGTCGTGATAGCTTTTGTTATATTCATTTAGAAATTGTTTTGTTGTTTTTGGATGTGGTTTATATATTCCTTTTATTATTTCGCCGTTGTGGCATAGTATTGCGTCTAATACTTGGATTGATAAGTTGTTTCCTTGGCCATTGTTTTCTAGTGTCATTAGGGTTCTTACACTTTGTACGTTGTGATTGAAGTATCCTTCTTTGTGTTTTAGACTGATGTCGTTTAGTATTTTTTCTCCGACGTGTCCTAATGGAGTGTGTCCTAGATCATGGCCTAAACATGAGGCTTCGATTAAGTCTTCGTTTAGTGAAAGTGCTCTTCCTATTGTTCTTGCTATTTTGCTTACTAATTGGACGTGGGTCATTCTTTTGCTTATCATATCGTTTTTGACATTTGAGAATACTTGGGTTTTGTCGGCGTATCTTATGTATGATAGTGAGTATATTATTTTATCTATGTCTCTATAAAAGCTTGTTCTAAAGTCGTTTTTGGTTTCTGAAAGTCTTATTGCTTTTTCATCTGGGCAGGCGTATTTTGATAGATTTTGGTTGTGTTTTTTCATATTTTCTATTATTTGTTTTTTCATTGGTACTCCCCCTTTGTTTTTTTTATTATATCATGAAAGTTTGAGTAAAATGAAGTATTCAATGTTTATTTTGTTGTATAAAATATTATAAATGGAGGTATAATATGAGCAAGAATTGTAAATCAAGTAATAAACTTCCGCTTGGATGTGGTATTTTTGTTGGTGCGGTGGGTCCGACGGGTCCTACTGGGAGTGGAGAGACAATTTCTATTAGGGATGCTAGGGTTGCTGAGCCTTTTGAGGATGCTAGGGTAATTGATAATTTTTCTAATAATAATCATACTCTTGATTTTGTTATTCCTAGGGGAAAGGATGGTAATAGTTTTAATATTTTGGGATACTATGATACTTTTGAGGAACTTCAGAGAGAACATGGTGTTGGTAATATTGGTGATGGTTATCTTGTTGATGGTAATTTATATGTTTGGTCTGACAATACTAAGTCATGGCAAAATGTTGGGGAGATAAGAGGTCCTCAAGGTGAGCAAGGGCCTCCTGGAATGGGGCTTATGAAATCTTGTTATGTAGTTACTTTTAATAATGGAACTCAGTCTGATGGTATTGCTGTTATGAAAAATGGAAGAATTCCTCTTACTAGAGATGAAATTAATATTGCTAGTATTATTAACTTGGATAATAATACTATAAAGCTTAATGAAAGTGGTTATTATAAGATAACTTTTACGGTTTCTGCTTATCCTGAGGTTACTAGTCTTGATTTTGATCCTTCTAAAGATTTTGTATCTGTTGGCTTTAGAGAGGTTAATACTGATAATGTTTATGTTGGAACTTCTGGTTGGGTTTATAATGGTGAAGCTGCTGTTCTTATGGGGCAAGGAATAATATCTGCTCCTACTAATGATAAGGTTTATGAGTTTGTTAATTTAAGTAATAGTACTATATATTTGAGTTCTCCCGATATAAGGAATATTTTGTCTTCTTCTTATTTTAGTAATTGTCTTGTTACTGTTGTTATTGATTATCTTGGAAGTGGAGTTTAATTATTTATTTGTTTATTGCAAACTAAAAAATCACTTTGTGGTGATTTTTTGTTGGTTTTTTTATTATCTCCAGAATGGTGTGTTACATCCTAAGTTATTTCTGAAGTATTTTTCTGGTCTTATTAGGGTTGTTGCTGTGTTGCTTTTTGAAATGAGTTTTTTGTTGCTATATACTTTTGCTATGTTTTTTAGGATGAAGGAACCGTTATATTTTTTTTTTGACAGAGAATTTTGCTATTCCTGTTTGATGGGCTCCTACTGTTCCTAAGTTTATTGTTAGTGTATTTGTGTTATATTCGTATTGTGATGTTGTTGCTTTTATGTCATTTATCATGACTGAGTCTTCTACGAATTCTATAAGTGATGTGTCTAGTTCGTCTGTTATTACGGAGTTTTCGTAAGGTAGTTCTGTTTGGTTTTCTATGGTTATTTGGTAGGTTAAGAAGCCATCAGTCCAGTTTTTTTTGTCTGGTTCTATTGAGATGCTTAATCCTTCGATTAAATTTACTATTGATGTTGATGATGTTAATGTTGTTGGTATGTTATTGTAGTTGCCATTTGATATGGCGGTATTGGTTAATTGACTCATATGTACCTCCCTACATAATAATATGTTATATGTTGATAATTATTAGTTTTTTTATTGTTTTCTTTTTATTTATTTGTTTTTTGTTTAAATATCAATTATATAATTATGTGGTTTTTTTAATATTTCATAATATATATTAAGGAGGGATGATTATGAGTAATAAATGTGTAAATAAAAGACCTGTTCCACCTTTTAATTATGTTGGTGTTGTGGGTCCTACTGGGCCTACTGGGCCTGCTGGCACTTCTTTTTCTGGTACTTATGGGCGTAAGTATAATACTTCTACTGATACTATAAATGTGGTTGTGGGTACTGCTAGTGTTATTCCGCTTGCTACTGTTGGTCCTAGTAATAATGTTACTACTAGTGCTCCTAATGTGTTAACAATTGTTGAGGCTGGTACTTATGAGATAAGTTATTCTTTTAGGGGTAGTTCTAGTGCTAATGGAGATGTTACTGTTGAGGTAACTCAAAATACTAATCCTATTGGCAATACTTCTATAATTAGGAGTGTTACTGCTAATCAAGAGAATGATTTTGTTGGTAGTTCTATAGTTACTCTTAATGCTGGTGATCAAATTGGGCTTTCTATTGAATCTAGTGTAGCTGCTACTGTTACTCCAGCTGATGGTACTAATGCTTATTTGAATATTGTAAGGCTTTCATAGTAAAAAGGACTAATAGTATGTGTTATCCAAGATTTTTGGTTATAACTTTGTTTACTTTTTAGTCCTTTTTTTGTTGTTTTCTTTTTTTGTAGAATTTGTAAATAAATATGATTGTGATAATGATTATTACTATTAATACTACGTATGATATGTTGTTTATTATGCTTAATATGTAGTCTGTTTTATTTCCTGCGTAGGCTCCGACTAGTATTAGAGCACTGTTCCAGATTAGACTTCCTGCTGAGGTGTAAATAATGAATTTTATTATGTTCATTTGATTCATTCCTGCTGGGATACTTATTAGACTTCTTACGATGGGAATGAATCTACAAAAGAATACGGTTTTGTTTCCTTTTGTATCGAACCATTTGTCTGCTAGGTCTATATCTTTTGGTTTTATGTTTAGTAGTTTACCGTATTTACTGCTTACTATTTTTTTTAGTTTTTCTTTGTTTAGTATTTTTCCTATTCTATATAGGATTAGTGCACCGAATAATGAGCCTGTTGTGGATGCTATGATGGTTCCTAGGATGTTCATGTTTGAAGTTGTTGTCATGAAACCTGCGAATGTTAAGACTAGTTCGCTTGGTATTGGTGGGAAGACATTTTCTATTAGTATTAGTAGTGCTACACCTATATATCCATAGTTGTTCATAATTTCTATTATTAGATTTTCCATAGTTCGCTCCTTGTTATATAACTATAATATGTATTTTGCTTATTGTTTTATGATTTGGTTGTTGTCTTTTGTTGTTTCTTATTGTTTATTTTTTTGTTGTTATTTCTTTTTGGTTTTGTGTGTATTATATGATAAAAGCCCTGTTTTACAAGGCTTATTTGTTTTATGGCAGGGGTAGCAGGAGTTGAACCCACATCAGCGGTTTTGGAGACCGTTATTCTACCATTGAACTATACCCCTAGTGACATGTTAATTATACATAATATTTTGTTCTTTTGTCAATAATTTTTGTTATAAACATATTATTAATTGGGTGAGTATATGGCGATTGTTAGTTATAATAAAAAAGAGAAAGAGTTGTTAGCTAGGATAATGAGGGCTGAGGCTATTGGTGATGGAAATTTGGCTATGTTGATGGTTGGTAATGTTGTTATTAATAGGGTGATTGCTGATTGTTTGACTTTTAAGAATTTGAGAAGTATTACTGATGTTATATATCAAAAGAGTCAGTTTTCGGGTATAAATAATTCTCTTTTTATTAGTAATCCTACTACTAAGGAACTTGAGCTTGCTGGTAGGATTTTAAGGGGTGAATATTATCATCCTGCTACTAATGCTTTGTGGTTTTATAATCCTGGTTCTGGGAGGCCTTGTCCTGCTTTGTGGTATGATCAGAGGAATTCTGGCAAGTATAAGAGTCATTGTTTTTATATTCCTTATCAGGGTGTTTGTAGGAGTATTCATTAGTGTTTTTGTATTTAAAAAAATCTTTTTGGTAAGATTTTTTTGTTTATCTTGGTATTAGTAGTTGTTGGCCTATTTGTAGAATGTTGGTGTTTAAGTTATTTAGTTTTATTAGGTCATTTATGTTTGTGTCGTAATTTTGTGATATTTTCCATAGGCTATCACCGCTTTTTACTGTGTATGTTTCGTAGTTGCTTGTTTCTGGAATTATGAGTTGTTGGCCTATGGATAACATATTGCTGGTTAGGTTGTTTGCTTTTTTTAGTTCATCTACTGTGGTGTTGTATTTTTTTGAAATGTTCCATAGGCTGTCGCCGTTTTTTACTATGTATATGATTTGGGAACTTTCTGGTTTTTGGGTTTTTGTTGGAATTAGTAGTTGTTGGCCTGGTTGTAGTACTGTGGTTCCTAGATTATTGTAGTCTACTATGTCATTTACGCTTACTTCGTATGTGTTTGCTATGTTCCATAAGCTATCATTTCTTTTTACTGTGTAAACTATATAGTCTCCTGGGGTTACTTCATTTGTTGTGGGAATTGTTAGGATTTGTCCTACATTTATTAGGTTACCACTTATTCCGTTTGCATTTTTTAGTGCTTCGATGCTTGTGTTGAATTTATTTGCAATACTGTATAGGCTATCTCCTTTTTGGACAGTATATGTGTTTTGAGGAACTCCTGGGGCTTTGTATGGAACATTTATATAGTCTGCTACTGCTTTTACTACTGCTTCAACATAGCCTTCTAAGTTATTTTGGAGTTGTGTTATGTCGTCTTTAGGGCTGTCTATGAAACCATATTCTACTAGGAGTGGTTGGGTTTTTCCGGTTTCTCTGTGAATGAAATAGTAGTCTTTGGTAGGATCACTTGGCAGTCTTCTTTGGTAGTAGCTTCTGATGTTTTGGCCTTGTTTTGCTATGTTGTTGAGGATGGACTTTGCTAAGGTTTCGTCGTTTCTAAGAGCGTATACTACTTCTGCTCCATCGCCACCTGGGGAAGAAAAATATGTGATTAGGCGATTATTTTTTCTTGATTTTACTA